>CAZGNH010000273.1:0-19555 GCA_964527025.1 uncultured Chthoniobacterales bacterium
GGACGATATGTCGTGGGCAGACAGCGGGCCTTACGGTAATCGGTCGGTCCACACGCCGAATCTCGACCGCTTGGCCCGCGAGGGCATGCGTTTCGACGAAGCGTGGCTGACCATCAGTTCGTGCAGTCCGAGCCGCGCCAGCATCCTCACGGGGCGATACCCGCACAGCAGCGGCGCGGGCCATTTGATGAAGCCTTTGCCGGAGGATGCTTTGCTCCTGACCACACCGTTGCGCCAAGCCGGCTATTGGGCCGCTGCCTACGGGAAGTTTCACCTTCCCGGCGGAGCCGGCGCCAAGCAGTTCGACGTGGTGGACCCGGGCAGCCAAGGCAAGCAATGGGTGAGCGCGCTCAAGCGGCGGCCCAAGGACAAGCCGTTTTTCCTCTGGCTGGCCTCCCGTGATCCGCATCGTGATTACGAAAAGGGCGCTTTCGATCCGCCGCATGCGCCGGAGGATGTCACGGTGCCGCCTTATCTACCGGATACCCCGGAAGTCCGCGAGGATCTAGCGCTTTACTATGACGCGATCGCCCGGCTCGACAGCCAGGTGGGCGAAGTGCTGAACGCATTGGAAGCGGAGGACTTGTTGGACAACACGCTGGTGCTCTTTCTCGCCGACAACGGCCGGCCCTTTCCGAGGGACAAGACGATGTGCTACGAAAGCAGCCTGCGCACCCCGTTGCTCGTCCGCTACCCGCCGATGGTGCAGCCGGGCTCGCGCACGGAGAGTCTGGTCAGTGCGGTCGACCTCGCCCCGACCTTGCTCGAACTGGCCGGGGTGCCCGCACCGTCCACCTTCCAGGGCAAAAGTTTTCTGTCCGTGCTCCGCGATCCGCAGGCCAGGGTCCGCGACCACGCCTTTGTCGAACGCAACTGGCATGTCTTCAGCGCCTGCGAACGCGCGGTGATCACCGACCGCTTCAACTACATCCGCAACTGGCGCCCGGACCTTGCCGCCACGCCCCCGCCCGACATCGGCAAGTCGCCCACGTGGGAGGTCATGCGGAAGCTCCATGCCGCGGGGAAGCTCCCGCCGGAACAGGCGACCTGCTTTGTCGTGCCCCGGCCGGAGGAGGAACTCTATGACACCCGGAAGGATCCCCATGCTTTGCGGAATCTGGCGCAGGATCCGGAATACCAGCCGGTCATGGAAGAGATGCGGGCCGCGCTGGCCGCGTGGCAACGCGAGACCGGCGACAACTTCGATCCGCAAAACATCAAACCCGACGGCATCGACCGCGAAACATTCAAGAAGCGGGACCGCAAAGAACCCGCCAACGAAGTCGGCGAAGAATCATGAAATCGACCAAGGGTTTGCCTTTGCTCCTGCTCGTGTGCCTCGCGCCCATGGCGCCGGCGGGCGCAGCCTCGGATGCGGTGAAGCCACCGACCGCGACGACAGAGCGGCGCTTACAGCGCTGGTATCAAGACAACAACCTGGCAGCCAACGGAGGCATGCCTCCGGATTTCATCTCTCGCCACGAAAATCTCCCCTCCTGGGAGGAATCGCTGAAGGTGATGGACGGATTCGGCATCAACTCCGTTGTCTACGACAGGCTCTTGAAGCAAGACGCGAAGCTCGCCGCCCGCCTCGGGGAGGTATGGCGCTCGCACGAGATCCCGGTGCTCGTTGACTCTATCGCGGCCACGTGGGCCCACCACTTCGGCTACGACCTCGCCCATCCCGCAACCAGGAACATGCTCACGCGGTTCCGCGCCTGGGGGTGGGGTGTCCGCTCGATCGCGCTACAAAGCGTGCTGTCCAAGCCGCTGGGACGGGGGCAGGGATTCTACAGCATGTCGAACCGCGTGGCGGACGTCGTGACGTTTTTCCAAGCGATCCGCCCCGAGCACCCGAACCTTAAAATCGGGATCATCGACGCCCTGCCGGCCAAAGGCCTGGTCTCCGGTCCGGATGGCTACCGCGCCGCCTACCTGCAGTTGAAAAACAGCTTGGCGGAGGCCGGGTATGCGTTGGACTTCATCATGATGGATTACCCGATCGATTTCGCGCTGATCGGGAAGGTGGAATCGCACAACGGGTTCCGCCATTCGTTCGAGGCCATGGTCGAGGCAGAGCGGTATATCGAGGAAGTGATCGGATGCCCGGCCATCCTGATGCTGACCAGCCAGCGCGGCGGCCAGGCGAGCGCCGACCAGTGGCGCAGCGATGTCCTGACGGGCTTGCAAGGCTACCTGAAAGCGGGCGGCTCGCCGTATCAGGTCTATCTCAACGCTTGGTATCCGGAGCCGGTCTGGTCCACCCCGGACGAACCTGATCCGGCCCTCAACCCCAACGGGGCGACCACGCTGGGCACCTTTCGCCTGATGGATGAAATGCTCCGGGCTCATGAGGCGGGAGATCCGCAAAACATCCAACCCGACGGCATCGACCGCGAAACTTTCAAAAAGCGGGACCGCAAAGAACCCGCAAAAGAAGCCACCAAAAAATCATGAAAACTACTGCCGCCAACCAGGTTCAAATTCGATGGCATGGGCATCGTGCCCGTAACGACCGGACATCATCGGCAGGACTTCTGCTCGTATCGGAGCGTTTTAGTTTTTCTGCAGCCGCGGCTTGTCTGCTGCCTCTCATCGAGCTTGGACCGAAACTTCTTATGAAAAAGATGATTAAAAGGATGCTGATGGAGCCGGCCGCTGCGGCAAGGTGGAATCTTCGTCGAGGGGCCGCCGGTCTGGCTTTGGCGGCCTGCGTCGGCGGTTCAACGGGAGCGGCCTTTTCTGCACCGGTGTCGCTCGGGAAGATGGAGCCCTACTGGCGCTACTCGGCGGCGCTCGGGCCGTTCCACGAAGGGGGGCAGGCCCTCGAGACCATTCCGGATTACCTCGGCGAGGGGGATTTTCCCTGCCGGAAACGTCCGTCCGATATGGAGGTCCCTTTTTGCGACCACCTCAGCATGGTGCGCATCCTCGGCGGGTTCAACAACGAGAAGGACCCGGATGTGCACCAGCGGGACCTCGCCTACCGCGACCAAGAGGGAAAAATTCAATACCGCATGGAGTTGCTCGAACCGCGCCTGCGCCCGTATCTCGATGCGGGTTACACCGACTTGACCATCGTGCTCGACAACGTGCCCTGGTGTTTCCCGGAGGAGCCGAAGGCGGTCGGGCTCGGGCAATACATGCCGCCGCGCGACCCGCAGGAGTGGCATGATTTCATCCAGGAGTTCTGCCGCGAGTTGGTGAGCATCATGGGTCACGAGAATGCCAACCGCCTGCGTTTTCGGGTCGGCACCGAGAACAACGGGCTCGAACGCTTTGGCGGCACGCAGGAGGAATTCATTCGGCATTACGATGCATCCGCCGCTGCGGTGAAGTCCGTCCTGCCCGGCGCGCGGTTTGGCGCATTCAACCTTTCCGGTGCGGGCATGGCCGCGTTTCGCCGCGACCGGTATAATGTCAACCTCCTCGATCTGGCCGGCCACACCGTCAACGGAACCAACACCTTCACCGGCGGGGAAGCCGCGCCCTTCGACTGGGTCGCCTTCTCCCGCTATTACCGGGTGGACACCGATCTGGAGGACAGTGCCCGGGGCTGCCGGGAGGTCTGGGAGGAGTTCGAAAACCGCTTCCCGAAACTCGAGGGCGTGTCGCGCGAGATTCACGAGTTTGGCATCGCGCCGTGGGGGGAAACCGGCAAGGGAGATGCCTTCGTCAGCATGGAATGCGGTTCGCTGGGCGCCGCAGTGACGGCGCAGATGATGCTCCGTCTGCGCGAGGCTGGAATCGACAGGCTCTGGCACTGGGGAATGACCGACCGGTTCCGCGACCGTGACAACAAACTGCGCAGTCTTTTCACCGGCCATGCCTGGCTTCTCTCCGTCTTCGAGCACACCGTGGGCCGTGAGGCCTGGTTGCTCGAGCCGGAAAGCCCCTCCCCACAGGGGCTCAACGCCCTGGCCCTCGTGGCCGAGGGGCCGGAGGATGTCATTATCCTTGTCTCGGCCTACCAGCCCCGAGAGGGCGTCGTGAGCGCCCCGGAATCCTTTTCCTTCCGCCTGCCCGATTCCATCAAGGGCCTCGAGGAACTCCGCTACGTCGCGTATAACAAATCCACCGCCGCCCATGACATCATCCGGGTCGAGTTGGAGGAAGACGGCCTCCTCGAGAAAAGATTCCAGGGAAATCCGACCCGCACCGGTGGTGTCCGTGAAATGGGCACGGGCCGGGAAGCCGAGATGCTGGTGGGCGACCAATTGGAGCGCTTCGAGCAACTCTGGGTGGATTCGATGACGCTCAAACCTCTGCCCGAGGCGCGCGGACAGGTCCTGCCGTCGGCAAACGGGACGATCCTGCAGGTCGAACTGACGCCGCCGGAGGTTCTGGTCATGCGGGCAAGGCTTAGCCGGCGGCAATAGCAAACGCATGCCATCTGAATTATGAAACACGCCGCCCTCGTCCTGTGGCTCCTCCTCGCCGTATTCCTCCACGCCCCAGCTTCGGCCGAGGACGCCCCGACGGGGCCGGTGCCGACGCCGGTTGATCTGAATCCAGGGGAAGAACATCAGCCACTGTCTCTTCTACTGCAGCGACCGCAGCGGTGCGGCTTTCTTCAAGGGGGAAAACGGACCGGCCCGCGATTTCGAGCCGGCCGACATCGACATCGCCCACGGCGGTGACATCATCATCAAAGGCAACCTCTTCACTGAGCCCTCCAATCCGCAGCGTGTGGCCGTGCGGCTCTCGGAACATGCGGGCTACGTGCTCATCGCCGCCAACCAGTTCAACTTCGATGGCACGGCCATCGTCAACCGGTCGCAGTTGCCCAACTTTTCCGCGGACAACATCTTCGGCGGCAGCCCGGACTTCTCGGAAGGCATCCGGCCTTACCGCGACGAATCCGGCACGTTGCAAAACCGCGACTTCGAGCCGCGCTGACGGATGCATGGGTCCAAAATCTCACGATTTCGGATACAGCACATCGGAAATGTAGCTGCACGCGTGAGCCCGTAGCTGCACGCGTGAGCGTGTGAACCTGACCGGCGCGTCTTTCCGTCCAAAATCTCACGATTTCGGCTACACTCCAAAATCTCACTCCAAAATCTCACGATTTCGGCTACACTCCAAAATCTCTACAGGGGGCTGGGGGTGCGCAGAGACTCTTGGGTTCTGGTGAGCCAGCGCTCAAACTCCGCGGCAAATTCCGGTGGCATCCCGGCGTTGAGTGCTTCTTCTTGGGGCCGGCTCACCGAAACGGGTGCCGTTCTGAACAGGAAACAAGGCCGGCCATCCACCTCCGTGATGCCTTGATAATTCGACTCTCCGATGCATGGAACGGCAAGATGGCGATGCAGAGGGCCGGCAACGACAACAGACTACTCAGAAACGGTTTCATGGGTTCATGCGATGATTTGGGCTGTGGTGCGGTCCACAGCGAGGTGTTCCCAGACGCGATTTTCGGCATCGACAATGAAATCGCCCCCGCCGGTTCCGCCGGTCGGCGTGGGGGTGACGGTCCCGTCCCGGTTCAAATAAATCCAGTTCGGCAACTGGGTGTCGCTGGCGAATCCCGTACCACCCAACAGGAATGGCGCATTCCACCGGTCCGCGCTGATTGCGCGGCCGTTCCTTGCGGGGGTGGATGTATTGTGCCCGGAGGCATTCGTTTCCCCGTCAGTTGCTGCGTGTGTTGCATTGGCTTCTTCATCTGGCTATGTCAGAATCTACCCATGCCCAAACGCGCTGCCAAAATCTCCAAATATGAAAGGGAACTGGTTTTCCCCGACAAAAACTTTCCTCTGTCGGTTCTGGTTCTTGAAAACCACCCGGATTATCCGCTCCACGTGCACGATTTTTCCGAAATTGTCATTGTCTCGCACGGACGCGGAATCAATATTGTCGGCAAAGAGGAATTCCCGGTCAAGGCGGGGGATGTATTTGTTCACCATGGAGGACGACCGCACGGATACCGCGGCACGAAGAATTTGGGGGTGATCAACGTGATTTATGACCAGAGCCTCCTCCAGAAAGTGCGCTTTGACGTTGGCGGGCTGCCCGGCTACCAGTCTCTGTTTGTTGTTGAACCGGCCATGCACCGGGAAGGACATTTCGCGCGCCACCTCTCCCTCGACCTGCAGCAACTTGAGCGGGCCCGGAAGCTGACCGAAGCGCTTGAAGAGGAACTCTACGGTGACGCACCCCGACTTCGTCCGGTCCGATTCGAGGACCGCCACAACACCCGCAAAGGCCAGATTTCCCGCAAAGACGCCACCGGCCACCGGTTCATGGCCATGGCTTGCTTCATGACTTTGGTGGGGCTGCTCTCCCGCTCATACAACGTCAGTCCCACGCAAGAATCCGAGCGCATCATGAAAGTCGGGCGCGCCATTGCCTACATGGAAAACCACTTCGAGGAAGACCTGAAAATGCCGGATCTCGCCAGGATGGTCGGGATGTCGGACCGCAATTTTTACCGGTTCTTCAGCCAGGTGAAAAAGGAAAGCCCGCTCTCCTATCTCCAAAGTTTGCGGATTCGGAAAGCAGCTTCCCTTCTCCAGACGAGTGATAAAAATGTGACCGAGGCGGCTTTCGAATGCGGGTTCAATGACAGCAGCTACTTTGCGCGGCAGTTCCGCCGGGTCCTCGGCGTTTCGCCGCGCGCATATCAATCGGGAAAAAGGCGTCCTCCTCCGGGTACGGCCAAATCATAGCGGCACAAATGTGCTGAAAAATGGCAGAAATGTCGTAGAATTCCGGCGGAGGAAAGTCCACTGTCGCCGGCGTATGAGTGCTCTTTCCTTCCTGGACTTTTCCACATCGTGTCGGCAGTCCAAAACCCGCGGCATTTTCAATGCGCAATTTGCAGGCAGCTTGTGCGGTGTGGCACTCATCCTGTTTTTTCCCGGCCTCACGGGTTGCTCGCCGCCCACACCGGAAGCATCCGCGGCACCGCAAGCCTCCGAAGCCTCCGCTGTGGTAAATGAGGAATTGGCCGGGGATTTTGCGAACCCGCCGAACGCTTACCGGTTCGTGCAATATCAACTAAACGAAAACACCCTGGAAAAATTTCCGGAGTACGGCATCGGCGGATACATGGGTTTCTTTTACAAAGAGCTGTACCAACAGGGACCGGAAGAAAGGAAAAAGATCGGTGCCTGGGTGGACGAGGCCCACGCGAAGGGTTCCCCGGTGTGGCTGGCCGATGACTTCGGGTACCCGAGCGGCATGGCGGGAGGCAAGGTGGTTGAAAAGAATCCGGATCTCGAAGTGCGCGGATTGGCCTCGGTGAGTGAATCCGGAAGGGGTGCGGAGCCCATTACTTTGCCATTGCCTTCCGGGGCGGAGCGCTTCGTGTCCGCCACACTCTGCGAAGTAACCGCAGAGGGGCTGCGGACCGTGGAAGAAGCGGATCTGGAAGTTGGAGACTATGAAGTCCGGGCGACGGGTCTTGAAGGACCGTGGGAACTGCACGCCTTTTTCACGGTGATCCGCGACCGCGACGTGCAGGCGCAGAGCACGGCGGCCCAATTCAAGCACTCCGGGCGCTACCCCGACCTCCTCAACCCCGAAGCGGTGAAAGGTTTTCTGGAAATCATGCACGAACCCATCCTGGCGGAGATCGACGATCCGGGGGCCAAGGTGCATGGTTTCTACGCCAACGAACCGAATCTCATGCAGGTGCACTGGACGCTGGAAGACGGACCATTCGCCTGCGTCCCGTGGAACGAGCGCATTCCCGAGACCTTCGAGGAAATGCACGGATACGAACTCCTGCCGCACCTGCCGTCGCTTTATGCGGGGGAGGAGCTTGCAGACAGGCGGGTGCGGGTTCACTTTCAAGAGACGGTTGGCCGCTTGCTGAGCCGGAGCTTTGCCCGCCAGATCCGTGAATGGTGCGCGGAACGCGGAATTCTCTCCAGCGGGCATTACCTGCTCAACGAATACCTCGCCATGCATGTCGCCAACTACGCCGACCTCATGCAGGTGGTGGCGGAATTCGATGTTCCGGGTGTCGATACGGGAATTCCCAATCGCGACCGCTTCGGTTCCTTTCCCTACGAGCAGATCAAGTTTTTCAGTTCGATCGCGGACTGGAAAGACCGGGACGAGGTAATCGTGCTGCTGGATCCCATCATTGGCGGTGGAGGACTCCAGCGGCTCTCGCCGGAGATTCCGCTGCTTCTGAACATTGCCAACTGGTCGTTCTTCCATGGCGCCAATACCTTCACGTCCTACCTGCCTCTGGATCCCGTCGCATCCCAGGATGCCAAAGGGCGTGCACGCAGCGCCGCTGGCTACGATCCCGCCGATTATCGCTGGTTCAACGAATATATCGGGCGGCTTTCCCTCATGCTGCGGGGTGCGCGCCGGGAGACCGATGTCGCGCTCTATTACCCGATCAGCCAATTCCAGGCACTGTATCAGCCCTCCAACCAGCATTGGAGCAAGATGCGCCCGGATTTCCTCCCCTGGCAAAAAACATGGGATGAGACCATAAAAAATCTTCTCGATGCGGATCTTGATTTCAATGTGGTGCATCCCATGGCTGTGGAAGAGGCACCGATCGAGGACGGCCACCTGCGTATCGGGCGTTCTTCCTACAAGTATCTGATCGTTCCGGGGCTGGAAATGCTGCCCGTCGAAGTCGCGCGCAAACTGGAAGATTTCGAGGCCGCCGGAGGCACGGTGATCTGGCTGGAAAGTATTCCGCGCGCCGCCCACCACGCCGCGCATGATGCCGAAGTGGCAGAGAAACTCGCATCGGCAGAAGCCGCAGCACCCCGCGAACTGTCCCAGCTCATCACCCACTCCTACGACCCCGGCTTCAATCTGCACTTCGAACCCGACCCCTGGAAACTGGGTGTCGCGCGATTCCACCGCGATGACAAAAAGATCTATTTCCTGATGAATAAAACCGAACAGGAGCTTCCGGTGAATGTTTCCGCCCCATCTGCGGGATCCGTGACGATCATGGATCCGAGCACCGGCGAAATCCGCTCCGAGCTCCTCCCCTCATCCATCCAACTCGGTCCGCTGCGCGGCATCCTGTTGGTTCAAGAATAGTGACCCCCCGTCCCAATCTCGTCTTCGTCTTCACCGACCAGCAGTCCCGCGACATGCTGGGTTGCTACGGCAACGCGGACATCCAAACACCATGCCTGGATGCTTTCGCGGCAACTGCCATTCAATTCGAGCACTGTATTTCGAACAGTCCCGTTTGCACGGCCTACCGCGGGATGCTTTTCACCGGACAGCATCCGCTGCACAACGGCGCCCTCCACAACGACCTGCCCCTGCTGGCCAACAACGGCACGACCTTCGCTCAGGCCCTGGCTGCGTCCGGCTATCGCACCGGCTATGTCGGCAAATGGCATCTTCTCGGCGGCGACCGCGACCGTCCGGTTCCGCCGGGCGCGATGCGCTACGGCTTTGACGAAACCTTTCTTACCAACAACTGCCACATGGACTACCGCCCGGGCCATTGTTTCTACTGGAACGAGGAGGGGCGGAAGGTCTTTTTTGACGAGTGGGAGGTGGACGGCCAGACGCGGCAGGCTGAGGATTTCCTCGACACCTGCCGGGCAGATGAACCATTCGCCCTCTTCGTCTCCTGGCATCCGCCGCACGATGTCGGCTTCGACCCGGAGACGCTAACCTTCCAATACGGCACCGAGCCGGACCTGATGGACCTTTACGATCCGGCGGCGATCCGGCTGCGGCCCAGCGCCAGGGACACGCCTGAAATCCGCCGCGCCTATCACGGCTACTATGCGATGTGCAGCGGGGTTGACCTCGCCTTTGGCCGTTTGATCGACACCCTCAAAGAGCGTGGACTCTATGACAACACACTCATCGTCTTCACTTCGGACCACGGTGACAACCTGCACTCCTACGGCTACACGATTTCGAAAGACCATCCCGAGGACACAGCCGTGCGGGTGCCTTTGCTCATGCGGCTGCCGGGACAAAGCCGGGGGCGGACCAGCAACTTGCTGGTCGGCGCGCTGGATTTGATGCCAACCCTGCTCGGGTTGCTGGGGATTGCCGCGCCGGAAACCTGCGGGGGGCGGGACCTTTCCCGACCGATTCTCGGACGGGACGACAATGCCGTCGAATCCGTGCCCCTGTTTTTCCACCGGCCTTCGTGGAATGGCGTCTACACTCGCGAACATACCTACGGTCGCGGCGAGCTGCAGCACTGGTGTCGCGACGAAAACGGACAGCCAGCACTGCACACCGTTCCGGTCCGAGCCCTCTATTCCCGGGCTGGCGATCCGTTCCAGCTTTGCAATCGTTATGACAACCCGGACTGCGCCGCGCTGCGCGAACGCCTCGAAGCACTGACTCGGGAATGGATGGAACAATTCGGCGATCCGGGCGGCATCGATGTGGATTCCCTCGCAGACCGCTACCGCATGCCGGACGGTCGCTGGCCGGAGGACACGCAGGAGGAGGGCTTCCCCGGGCGTCCCATCGACCTGCTGCGATAACAAGAAAGAAACGCGAACCACCCGGATAGTCCAATGCTCTTGCACGGCACAATCGTTATGTTTTTTGGCTGAATCGTGCGCGTGATGCCCCCGGTTTTGTGCTTTATTTGCGAGGAATGAATCCCATTTTTCGAACAGCCGCCCTCTCCACCCTTCTGGGCATCGGCATGACCGGATCGCTTCACGCAGCCGACCGTCCCAATATCATCCTCATTCTTGCCGACGATCAGGGCTGGGCGGACACGGATCTGGACGGGCCGGGATTCTATGAAACACCGAACCTGCGGCGGCTGGCGCAGGAGGGGATGCGCTTCACCCATGCGTATGCCGCGAGCCCGCTCTGCTCGCCCACGCGGGCCAGTATCATGGTCGGGCAGTCACCCGCGCGTTTGCGCATGACCGAGGCCATCACCCCAAAGCGGCAGGTCTTCGAGCCCGTGGCGCTGCCGCCCGAGGCAGGCCACTACGCCGGCGACATTCGTTCACGCGATCACCTGCCGGCCAACCTGCGGACCCTGGCCGACCTCCTGCGCGAGAGCGCCTACCAAACCGCGCACATCGGCAAATGGCATCTGAGCCGCCCGAATCAATTCCGGCAGGAAAACGAAACCATCTACGACGCGGGCAACCGGGGATTTGATTTTGTCATCGGCGGCAATCATGCGCCGGGTCCGGGTGACTACTACTCCCCCTATGCGTGGAGCCCGAAAAACCGCGAGGCGCACCGCAGCGAAATCCCGGGCCTTGAGGCCGGTCCCGAGGGCGAGCACCTGGACCGCCGTCTCGTCGAGGAAGCGGTGAATTGGATTGGCAAAGTCAAGGATTCCAACCGCCCATTTTTTCTCAACCTGTGGCTGTATGCGGTGCACTCACCCTACATTCCCCGCAAAGACCTGCTGGAAAAATACCGGAACAAATCCGATCCGCACGGTCTCCATGATTCGCCTGTGATGGGGACGATGATCGAGAGCCTCGACCAAAGCCTGGGCATCTTGTTCGATTACCTCGACCTGCCGGAGAACCGCAAGTTGCGCGACAACACGCTGATTGTCTTCCTCTCCGATAATGGCGGGGTCATCCACGACGAGGTCAATGGCCGCCAGGTGACCTCGAACCGCCCTTTGCGCGGCGGCAAGGCGAACACCTACGAAGGTGGACTCCGCGTGCCATGGATTGTTGCTTTCCCCGGGCACATCGCGCCCGGCACGGTTTCCGACGTGCCGGTGATTTCCACCGACCTTTTTCCGACCCTGCTCGACTTTGCGGGAGTGCCCCTGCCAAAAGGACAGCCCGTCGATGGGGTGAGTCTGCGACCGCTTTTCGAGGGGGGCTCGCTGGCGGAACGCCCGTTGTTTTTTGATTTTCCGTCGCGTTTCGGCATTCTCTGCGCGCCGTCCAGCGCCGTGCGGCTGGGCAACGAGAAGCTCCTGCGGTTTTATTGGGCGGGGGATGAACCCGGCACGCATTACTACGAACTCTATGATCTCGCCGCCGATCCCGGCGAGGCGGTCAACCTTGCCGCCCACCGGCCTGATAGCGTGCGTGAGTTGAACGCCCTCATCGAGGAGCATCTGCGGGAAGCCGGCGCGCTGATTCCGCTGCGGAATGAAGCTTTCACCGGTTCCCCGCGCACGCCGCGCGCCAACCAGCGAACCGGCACCCGCCCTGCCTCTCTCCATTTGGAGGAGAACTCATTCCAGCCCGATGAAGAGCGCGGCAGCCGCATCATTCAACTGCAGGATGATACGAGAAAACCGCGAACGACCCGGGGGGTTGTCGCGGCCGGGGGGGACTGGGTCGAAGCGGAAAACCTTGCCGATGGGTCGGTGGAAGTCCGCTGGGACCGTTCGAAAGGCTCCGGCGAGGCAAGCATCCTTCTCGGCTGGGGAGGTGGTCGCACGATTTGGGAAATCAACGACTGGACTCTGCCACCTGTCGAGTTGACCCTGCGCTGAAATTCCCCCACTCCCATTTTCCCATGCCCTCCGCAGAGCAAAAACCGCCCCAGCCCACCGCCAATCGCCTGCCCATGCGGGAGAAAGTCGCCTGGGGCATGGGCGGCTTCAGCGATCAACTCGCGGCCAACGGGCTGAACAACCTCTTTGTGCCGATTTATAACATCGGCTTTGGATTAAGCTCGGTGCTCATCGGTTGGGCCGTCTCGATCCCGCGGTTCTTCGACATGATCTCCGACCCGCTCGTGGGCAATCTTTCCGATAACTGCCGCAGCCGCTTCGGGCGGCGCCGGCCTTTCATCTTTGCCGGCGGCTTTCTCATGGCTTTTGCCTTCGGTGTTTCCTACATGGCATCCCCCGACTGGGGACATGTGGCGCTCTTCGCCTTCGCCGTGAGTGCCTGCATATTTTTCTACTTCATGTACACCCTCTTCGCGGTGCCCTACAATGCACTCGGGCTGGAACTCACTTCGGATTACGACGAGCGCGCCGATGTCCAGAAATACCGCCTCATCTTCGCCTCCGCCGCGACCTTTCTGATCCCGTGGCTCTACAAAATCTGCCTCAGCGCGGGAGAATTCATCCGCGAATTTGTCACCACCGATCAGTCCGCCTGGTACGGGGTCATTTTTCAGCCGATCGTGCACATGGCGACCAACGACGATGTGAAAGTCGAAGTGCTGGGCATTCGATACGTCGCATGGACGCTGGCCATCCTCATCGCATTGTCCGCCCTGCCCGTCTCTCTCTTCACCCGGGAAAAATTCAAGATGCAGGGCCAGGACAAGCTGCACCTGATCCGTTCCGGCCGCCTTGCTCTCCAGAACCGCTCATTCCGCACCCTGGGCCTCATGATCTTTTTTGTCATCTCCGGGATGTTTTTCATGGGCGTGCTCGTGACCTACGCGAATATCTTCTATATTTTTGACGGCGACAAAAGCAGTGGCGCAACGTGGAACGGCTTTTATGGAACGGTCAGCGGCATCACCTCTCTTGGCGCGACATTCATCATTCCTCTGCTCGTCCGCCGCTTCGACAAAAAGAAAGTGCTAATGGCAGGCCTCACCCTGGCCTCGATCACCATTCTGTGTTCGTGGTTTCTCCTGCAGCCCGGCCTGCCCGCGTTGCAGTTGGTTCTCGCCGTGGTGATCGGGGCGGGCATGAGCACGGTGTGGCTCCTGAACGGCGCATTCATTGCCGACATTTGCGATGAGGACGAACTGCTCAACGGCTGCCGGCGCGAAGGGATTTTTTCCGCCTTCTACGGGTTCATGGTCAAGCTGGCTTTCACCGGCATTGCCTTCACGCTCGGCTACGTGCTGACCTTCATCGGCTACGAGGCCGGTGCCGACAAAATGACCCCGGAAACACTCACCCGTCTGCGCCTCTTCATCGCCCTCTTCCCCAGCGGCTGCCTCATCGCCGCCATCATCACCTTCAGCCGATACCAACTCAGCCGCGAACGCCTCCACGAAATCCAGGCAGCCATCCACGAACGCCGGGAGGCGGCGATCGCCGAGCCGGGGGACATCGATCCTCCACGAGAGAAGTAGCTTGCACCAAACGCCAACCCCCGCTTCGCGACGGAGCATCTTGGACAGCGGCTTTCCCTTGCCGCTTTGGCTTGAAGGCAGAATGCAGCCGAACGCGTAAGCGTTTGGAGCTGATGGCGCGTCCCTCCCTCGAAAATCTCACGATTTCCGCTACAAAATGAGAATTCCTGCTGACAGAGCCACTTCTTCCCAAGTTGTTCATGAGTCCTGGGCAGTGATTACGGCGCGACGGTGATCGTTCCCGCTGTGTGAAGATTTTCCGTGTCCCAGCGGAGGCCCGGCGGGAGTTCCGGAAGAATTACCTGCTCGAAGGTACCTTCAACCTTTGTGTTTCCGATGCTTGGCAGGAGGGTGAAGGATTCTCCGGAACGAAATGACGGGGCGTTTTTGGGGTTCCACCGGAGCGTGCCACGGAGGCGGTTGGTGCCGCCGGGGTCGAGACGCAGGCCCTGTTTTCCTGTCAGCACGAGGGTGCCGCCATTCATGGAAAGCCCTCCGCCCACGACGATCGTGCCTTCGCCACTGAACCGGGCCGTGTGTCCGGCCAGGTCGAGTCCGCCGGACACAAGCAGCCCCGCATCGGCGCTTGCGGTGATGTCCGCATCGGAGTGCAACCGCACGGGCACGTCGATGATGTGGGAACCTTGCACGGCCTCAATGATAGCGGTTGGAATTTGCTCCGTCGGAGCATCCCGGGGTATTCCCAAATCGAGCGAACCTCGTCCGCTGACGGTATAGGAATGGGGGCCGTGAAAGCGCAGACCCTGCATGGCCCGGGCGCGGTTCAGGGCCACGGTGCTGGCCGAGGAAATGGCGCTGCCGAAGCAGGCGGTCTCGCGCGCGGTATCGGGTCGGTTCCAATAAAACCAGTTGTGCAGGTCGTCCCAATTACCGGAACCGGCCAGGATCCAACCACGTTCGCCTTCGGGCGGCGGGGCGAGGTCGAGGCGGGAGGCAAAGTGCATGCCATCGGCGGACCCGATACCGAGAAAATTCCCCAAACGGTCGAAGTGCAGCACACGCCCGCTTCGCTCGCGCACGAGGACCCCTCCATCCGGGGCGGGAGCCAGGCCATCGGCCGGACGGAGCGGCTTGTCCCCGAATTCCACTCCCATGATGAAGTTGCCCAGTGGTGCGGGAGTGTGCCCGGTGCGTTCGTGACGCCGGACCACTCCGTCTTCGATCTCAAGGGAATAGTCGGGCGTGGCATCGCGGAAATTTTTGATGCGGTGGAAGGTGATGAGGTTCGAGTCATGGCCGCGCGGCGGACGATGTCTTACGCCGGGTTCGCCGGTGAGGTCGAAGGCCGTGCGCGATGCGACGACGAGATCGTCACCGTCGAAGTCGAAGTTGAAGTATTGGAACGCCTCATGGCCGGTATTCACGCTGTAGAGAAAAAGCCGGACAACATCCCAGTGAACGAGATCCTCCGAGGAAAGCAGGGCGGCGGTGTTGCGAATGAGATTCCACGGTTCGTGGTGTCCGAAATGGGCGGGCAGCACGGGATTGGAAAGGACGTAAAACCGTCCGGAGACGGGATCGTGCGCGGCGGCAAATTTTTTTTCTGCACCCGGCAGATCAACCCATTCGTCCGGCCCCGCATTTTGCAGCTTGTTTGGCGAGCCGGGCTCCTGCCGCAGCAAAATGGTCCGGGAAAAATAGGGCGCCCGGGTGTTTTTGAACTGCACTTTTGGCAGGACCACCACGCCCTGCTGCGGCGAGGCCACGATTTGGGCCTCGCTCATGATCTCCCATTCGCCCGAGGGAAAGTCCGGCAGCGGGCCCAAGTCCGCGCTTTTGCCGACGCGTGACCAATTTTCCGGGTCGAGCAGATTTCCTTCCGCCCGCGCGCTCATCAGGCGGCGACCTCCCACGGCGGTCCACAGGCGAAGCTCGCCGTCCGCGTCTTGAGCCAGCACCGGATTCAGGGGTGTGCCGCCCCGTGGATCCGTAGCCAACTCCACAGGCTTGGTCCAGGTCAGCCCGCCGTCCACGGACTTCATAATGCGTGGCGGACCGGAATCGGACTGATACCCCAGAAGGAACACGGCCACGTCGTGGACAAAGAGACTGCCTCGCTTCATATCCCGCAGCGGGGAGGAGGGCGTTTCGGTCCATGTCGCTCCCTTGTCACCGGAGCGGAAAAGCAGGGTCGTCCCGGACTCCGAGGCGGGCGGGGCGAGACCGGGGCCGAAGAGGTTGAATGCGATCAGATAATCGCCATCCGGCAGCACGGCAATCGAGGGCGATGTGGTGAAGACACGTCCGGGACCGAACCAGCGCGACCACGGCGACTCCCGCGAATAGACAACGCTGCCGGGCACGTCGGAGAGAGTCTGTGCCGGGACATCCGGAGCGAACCCCGCCAGCACGCCCGCTGCGAGCGCATAGATGAACTTCTTCCCCACAGCCGGACCAGGAACTGTGGTGCGCAGGGAAAGCAAATTCATGGGGCTCATCCTTAGCGCATCCCAATAGAAGCGGGCACGGATATTTGTGCCAAAAACCCGCGTGATTCCGCCGGGTCTTGTCGGAATCGTGCTGAACTTTGGCAAAAGCGACTCGCGGCGCGGGGCATGACCTTTACGCGCGCCTATTCCGCAAGCCCGCTGTGCTCGCCCACGCGGGCCAGCATTCTCACCGGACAAAACCCGGCGCGGCTTGGGCTCACCACCCCGAATTGTTATCTGCCGGGAGTCAATCTGGAAGCCCGCCCCGAGCCCACGGGGCCTCCAGGGGAAAAGGTGACGCCGATGCGTGGAGTCAGCCGTCTGGACACCAAATACCCGACGCTCGGGAAGGTTCTTCAGGAGGGAGGCTATGCCACCGGGCACTTCGGCAAATGGCATCTTGGCGCGCCGCCACACTCGCCGCTCGAGCATGGCTTCGAGGTGGATCTGCCCGCCTGGCCGGGGCCGGGCAGCAGGTCCGATGCGATCATCCAGTCCACCGATTTGTCTCCCACGCTTCTTTGCCATGGACGGGATTCGGGCTCGCGTTGACTCCCGACTACGGGGGGCCCGGGGTGCGCAGGGACTCACGGATTCTGGTGAGCCAGCGTTTAAACTCCGCGGCAAATTCCGGGGGCATTTTCAATGCGGATGTGGGTGCCGGTAGAATCCGGTAGGATTTTTTGACAGTTCCATCATCCAGCCAGACCGGAAGGAGGGTCTGCACATCGATGGCGGCGGAAAGCTCTTTTTGATTTCCTGTTGGCCCCAGGAGTTCCGGTGGCATCCCGGCTTTGAGTTCTTCTTCCTGGGGCCGCATCACGGTGCCCGGTGCCGATCTGAACAGGAAACAAGCCCGGCCATCCACCTCCGTAATACCCTGATAATTCGATTTTCCGATCCATGCGAGCTCCGTGAAGTCGCCTTTGCTGTAGTCGCTGAAGTCATCTGCCAGGGTAGTGGAGGGAATGCGGAACAACCTCCCGGAGGTGCTCTCCTCGAATACCTGCAGCAGCTTCTTATAAATCCACTTTTGCGTTTTCTTGTCGTCGGACCAGAAGACTTCCTCGCGGATGAGGTCATCGGTGCGGGTGACGACAATCCGGACCGGTCGGGATCGGTCGGTTTCCGGTTGATCGGGGCTGGCGGCATATTCAAGCGAAATTTCCCATGAGGCAAACTTGGGAAGCCCGGCGGGCAATTTTCGATCGGGCAGGGACGGCTGTTCCGATGCATGGACCGGCAGGAATGCCCCCCAGAGAGCCAGCAGCAACAGAAGACTACTCGGTGACGGTTTCATTTTTGCGTGCGATAATTTTGGCGGTTGCCCGGTCGATGGCGATGTGTTCCCAGGTTTGGATTTCGCCTTCGACGATGAAGTCCCCGGCGTTCGTGGAACCGCCGGTTGGGAAACGTCCGATTTGCACCACAATGTCGGCGAGCAGATTCCACGTGCGGGTGGTGCCGACATCGGCCAGGGCACGGACGGCGGCTTCGCGCCGACGTTTGATGGCGGCATCGGGTCCGGTGAGGTGTGCTCCGACATCGGCGGAGAATCCGGTGAAATTCGTCCCGCCCGTGTTCCGTCCCACCAGGTCGCTGCGATAGAGGAGAGGTCCTTCATTGGGGGTGGTGCTTGTCGTTCGATCCACGAGAGCTTGGGCCAGTGCTTCGGCCTCAGCATCCGTCAGGTTGGCGGTGCCGTCATCGAGTTTGCCGCCGCCCGCAAGGAGTGCTTTCAGCACCGGCCACTGGCGGGTATTGAGGTTCACGCGGCCTGCGGTGATGCCGCCCGGCGCGGGCTCGTCGATGCAAAAGACATCGAGCAGTGCGGCATCGCCGCTCTCGGGCGTGAAGAAATCGAGGTTCTTCCACGGCGTGCCGCGAAAGACGTAACCCAGCTCGCCGACCGAACGGAACGGACGGTTGAGGATGATCGGGCGGCTGGGTGTGTTGTTGTTGATCAAAGGCAGACCCACCGTCCCGCTGGCGAAAGCACCATCCGCGCGTCGCAGCACTCCGTCGGGATCGGTGTAGGTGACATCGGTCCCGGGTGTCGCATTCCGGCTGATCGTTGCCATCCACCATCCCGTGTCCCACCACGCTCCAATGGACCTGGTTCCAGGAGACCAACCGACATCCGTGAGATCGGGCTGGCTGTAGCGGCCAAGGCCGATGTCCGGGTAGCCGCGGAGAAAGCCCCAGCCACCGGGATTCGGGGGGCTGAATCCTCCGGTCATTGAGGGCCACACGGTGTTCGTGTCGTTAGCCATAATCGGCGTCGCCGTTCCCGGCCCGTCGATGGATCCGCCGCCGAGCCCGAAGCGGCTTGTGCGGGGATCGACCCGGTAGCGATTGATGAAGAGGTGCTGGTCGTTGGGGGCACCATTCGGACGCCCGACCCGCCAGCTCACCGTGCAAACAAAGTTTTCCAACCGGTCATAGGTGATCCAACTGCCCCCGCTCCGGTATTGCAGTTGGATATCCGCTCCGGGAACGGTTGGAATGATGAGGACACCTACAACGGCAGGGGGCGGCGTTACGCCAGGAACTCCCAGTTGCTCATTCGGGCTTCTCCATGGCGAAGTTTGGAGAAATGTTCCGCGGTAAGCCCCGTTGCGGCCAGTGATGGTAGTTCCGGCTTGCACGTAGCCGGGTTGGGTGAAGTTGCCCGTGGGCAGGATGAATTCAAGGGTGGAGGAAGCATTGAATGCGACTTGTGGTCCGGCCCAAGCGGGATCTGCGTTGCGCGCGGAGGTCAGGCCCTCGACTTCGGTTACGATACGGAATTCTGTGGGGGCACCTGTGCCGATGCTGGTTTGGTCGTGCGGATTCCAGAGTTGGTATTGGTAGAAGATTGACACGAGCGGGTGCGCTCCCGGAGTCGGCGGGTCGGTAACCGGCGGGTCATTGATGACATGCCCGCGCCGGATGGCGGTGAGGTAGGGGAGGTTCTCGATGCCATAAAAGTCCCGGCCGTCGAAGCGGATGCGGGTGGGCAGGTTGTCGGGGTCGGCTTGGTCGATGATATTCGCGGCGATCTGGATGATCTGGTAGTTGAGGCTGATATCGCGGGCATTGCGATAAGGATCGGTTCCGTCGGTGCTCCCGTGCGCGCTCGTCGCAAGAAACATCGTTATCCCCGA
>CAZGNH010000274.1:0-4794 GCA_964527025.1 uncultured Chthoniobacterales bacterium
GCGTACATCTGTGTAAATCTGCGGCCCGGTCTTTTCTTACCAAGTGAACAGTATGGGTTGAAAGGTCCGGGGCGTGCCTTGCTAGAGCTGTTGGGGCACCTTCTCAAGCGTGTAGCACTCGATGATATCGTCCACCATGTAATCCGAGAAATCGCCGAGGCGGATGCCGCATTCGAGGCCGTTGCGCACTTCTTTGACTTCGTCTTGGAACCTGCGGAGGGTGTTGATGCCGCCGTCGTAAACCGCCTGTTTTTTGCGCAGGACGCGGGCGCGGGCCGAGCGGACGATGCGTCCGTCGGTCACGTAGCAACCGGCGACGCGGCCCTTCGAGAGATCAAAGACCTGGCGCACTTCGGCGTGCCCGGTGGTTGTCTCGCGCAGTTCGGGTTCGAGCAGGCCGGCCATGGCCTCCTTCACTTGGTCGATCAGCTCGTAGATGATGCTGTAGAGCTTGATTTGGACTCCCTCGCGTTTTGATGCGGTGAGGGCGGTGTTTTCGACTTTGACGCCGAAGCCGACGATCACAGCCTCCGAGGCACCGGCCAGCAAAACATCCGATTCCGTCACCGGGCCCACGGCCGCGTGGATGATATTGAGGGAAATCTTTTGTTGCGGGAGGTCGGCGAGGGCGCCCGAGAGGGCTTCGACCGAGCCGTGCACGTCGCCTTTGAGGACGATGCGCAGCGCCGGTTTCTGCCCCTCGGCGATATTATCGAAGAGGTTTTCGAGCGTCGGGCGGCGCGGGGCCGCCAATTTGTTTGTGCGGAGGGCTTCGAGGCGGTCTTCGCCAAGGAGGCGCGCCGCACGTTCGCTTTCCATGACAACCAGTTCGTCGCCCGCCGAGGGCAGGCCGCTGAATCCGAGGATCTTGGCGGGCAAACCCGGACCGACCTTTTTGACCGGGCGGCCTGCGTCGTCGATGATCTGCTTGATTTTTCCCCAGTGGTTTCCGCAGATGAACGGGTCGCCAACCTTGAGGGTTCCCATGCGGACGATGGCGGTGACCGTCGGTCCGCGCCCCTGTTCGATCTGGGTTTCGATGACCGTGCCGCGGGCGAGCGAACGGGGGTCGGCCTTCAGTTCGAGCATTTCGGCCTGCAGGCCGATCATTTCGAGCAGGTGATCGACTCCCTCGCCTTTGGTGGCGCTCACGGGGCAGCAGAGGGTCGAACCACCCCAGTCTTCCGGCGCAAGATTGTGCTCCTGGAGTTGGGTTTTCACGCGATCCGGGTTGGCCGAGGGAAGGTCGATTTTGTTGATGGCGACAATGATTGTGACATTGGCGGCGCGCGCGTGGTTGATGGCCTCGATCGTTTGCGGCATGAGGCCGTCGTCGGCGGCGACGACAAGCACGACGATATCGGTGACGGTGGCGCCGCGGGCGCGCATGGCGGTGAAGGCGGCATGGCCCGGGGTGTCGAGGAACGTGATCGTGTGGCCGGCGTGCCGGACGCTGTAGGCGCCGATATGCTGGGTGATGCCACCGGCTTCGCCAGAGGCGACGCGCGCTTTGCGGATGCAATCCAGGAGGGAGGTTTTCCCGTGGTCCACGTGGCCCATGAAGGTGACGATGGGGGCGCGGGGGCGGAGGGCTTCCTCCTGCGGTTGCTCCGGTGCGGCGGGTTCCTCGATTTTGACTTCGACCTTGTGGTGGCCCTTGGAGGTGTCCTTCCTTTCGCGTTCCAGCACGTAGCCGGCTTTTTCGCAGAGCTTGCCGATGGTCTCGAGATCCAGCGTCTGGTTGACGTTGGCAAAGATCTGGAGATCCATCAGGTCTTTGATGATTTGGAAGGGTTTCTGGCCGATCAGGGGGGCCAGTTCCTTGACCGTGACGGGTGTCTTGAGCTGGATGACCTTTTCCTCGGAGTCCCCGTCTGCGGGGGCGGCGGCGGCATCCTCCGGTTCGGGTTCGGGTTCCGGAGCGGGCGGCGGCGGGAGAGGATCCGGCAGGGCCGTGAGTTTGCTGATCGGCGGGAGGGCGGAGAGGGGGGAGTCGGGGGACGGTTTGCGGACCTTTTTGACCGGTTCAAGAAGGTCGACCGCGGGAGCCTTGGCTTTTGGGGCGGGGAGGTCTTTGGCCGGAGGTTCGGATTTGGCGACAGGCGCGGCTTTTTCGCGCGGGCCGGCCTTGGATTTGGCGGGCTTGGCGGAGGCTTTGGCCGGGGCTGTTTTGGCTGGAGGCATGGGTCTGCTGGCGGGGTTCAGGCGTCTTTGGCGGGCTCGGCGGGGGCGGCTGATTGGGCGGCTTCGAGGATTTTGCGGCCGCGGTCGGGTTCGCACCCGAGCACACCGGCGATATCGTCGGCTTCGGCGGTGAGGATGGCCTCGATAGAGTTCATGCCACCGGCGGCGAGCAATTGGGCTTCTTCGTCGGTGACCCCGAGGGTTTCCGAGAGGGAGAGGGCGGCTTGGGCCTTCTGGCTTTCCATGGCCTCCTCGGCGCTCCTGTCCTCCTTGATGTCCACTTCCCAGCCCGTCAGCTTCGCGGTGAGGCGGGCATTCTGGCCGCGGCGTCCGATGGCCAGAGAGAGGTCGTCCTTGCCGACGATGACGCGGATCGTGTGTGTTTCCTCGTCAAGGGACAGCGACTTGATATTGGCGGGCTTGAGGGCGGCCTGTGCGAACTTGAGGGGGTCGGGGTCCCAGCGGATGATATCCACTTTTTCATTGTTGAGCTCGCGCACGATATTTTTGACACGGGCTCCGCGCATGCCGACGCAGGCGCCGACGGGATCCACCTTCGTGTCGGCGCTGTGGACCGCCACCTTGGTGCGGTGACCCGCCTCCCGTGCAATCATTTTCAGCTCAACCGTGTGGTCGGCAATTTCGCTCACCTCGATTTCAAAGAGTCGGCGCACAAAATTCGGGTGGCTGCGCGAAAGGATGATTTCGGCCCCCCGCGCCCCGTTTTCCACCGCGACGACATAGGCGCGCAGGCGGTCGCCAACATTGTAATCCTCGGTCACAACACGCTCCTTCGAGGGCATCGTCCCCTCGAAACGCCCCAAATCCAGGATCACGTCCGATTTTTCAAAGCGCCGGACCGTCCCGCTGACGATTTCGCCGGCGCGGTCCTTGAACTCCTCGTAGATCATGTCCTTTTCGATCTGGCGGATGCGTTGATTGATTGCCTGGCGTGCGGCTTGGGCGGCGATGCGCCCGAGGTCGCGGGGGGGGACCTCGACCTGGATTTCGTCGCCCGGCCGGGCGGAGGGGTTGATTTTGCGGGCTTTGTCGAGGCTGATTTCGTCGTGGGGGTTTGTGACCTTTTCCGTGGCGATGAGGTTTGCGAAGGCGCGGATCGAGCCGGTTTTTTGGTCGATGTCAACCCGCAGGTCGCGTGTATTGGAGGTGAAGGATTTTTTCGACGAGGTGAGGATGGCGTCGGTGATCGCCTCGAGGAGCACATCGCGGTTGATGCCGCGTTCCCGCTCGAGGTAATCGAGCATGGCGATGAGTTCTGCGTTCATGGCGTTTTGGAAAGTGATTTGGCCCCGAGATGCGAAAAGCGGGACGAATCCCGCTTGGCAAGCCCCAGGTTGAAAGCAACATTCGTCCGGAATCCGGGTGGGGTCAAGTCCGAACATGGGAGTTGGCCGGGGGGTGATTTGGGTTGAAGGCGCGGGCGGGTTGGGGCCTATTGTGTGTGGATGCACATCGGCGAGATCCTTGGGCGCGGGGAAACGAGTTTTTCCTTCGAGTTTTTTCCACCGGCGACACCCGAGGCGACCGAGGCTCTGTTTCAGACCATTGTGCAACTTGAGCCCCTGCGGCCATCCTTTGTGAGTGTGACCTATGGGGCGGGGGGGTCGACGCGCGAGCGCACAAACGATTTGGTTGTGCGCCTCAAGACGTCCACCTCACTGGATCCAATCCCCCACCTGACCTGCATCGGCCACCGTTGCGGGGAGATCGAGCAGATTCTCGACCGGTATGCGCGGGCCGGGGTTGGCAATCTGCTGGCCCTGCGCGGCGATCCGCCGCGGGGCGGTGCTTTGCATGATCACTCAAAAGACGATTTCCCGCATGCAATCGACCTGGTCAAAGCCATCGATGCTTTCAACCACTCCGGCACGCATGCGGATCCTGGCGGATTCGGGATCGGGGTCGCCGGGTTTCCCGAGGGGCACCCGGCCACGCCGAACCGGCTTGTGGAGATGGACCACCTCAAAGCCAAAGTCGATGCCGGCGCCGATTATATCTGCACCCAGCTCTTCTTCGACAACAGGGATTTCTTCGACTTCCGCGAGCGCTGCGCCCTCGCCGGCATCTCCGTGCCCATCCTCGCCGGCATCATGCCCGTCACCAGTCTCGCCGGCCTGCGGCGCATGGCCGAGCTGGCCGGCGGCACACGCTTTCCCGCCCGCCTGCTCAAAGCCCTCGCCCGTGCCGGCGACGACGCGGGCGCCGTCCGGCGTGTCGGGATCCACTACGCGACCGAGCAATGCGCCCACCTTCTCGACCAAGGGGTCGCCGGCATCCACTTCTACACCCTCAACCAATCCACGGCCACCAAGACCATCTATGCCAATCTCGGGCTGCGGTCGGACGGGTCGGGCTAGCCCCAATACTGTTCACTTAGCAGGAAAAAGAACGGGCCGCAGATTTGCGCAGATTTACGCAGATAAAATACATAACAAAATGATTGAAAGTATCTTATAATAAGATTAATCTGCGATGCTCTGCGTAAATCTGCGGCTAAAACCTTCTTAAGTAGACAGCATTGGGGCTAGCCCGCATCTCTCACAAACTTCGTCGCGAGACGCCGCGCGAGGCAGGCTGGGACAAGGCGGG
>CAZGNH010000275.1:0-2907 GCA_964527025.1 uncultured Chthoniobacterales bacterium
GATCCGGCCATCGTTCAAGTGGACGCGCACGGCGCCGGCGCCCTCAACAACATGATGGTTGGTAAGCAGGTAACCATCCGCCGAAACGATCACCCCCGAGCCAAGCTGGGGGAGGACTTCCCCGGGGCGGATGCCCAACATCAGACTGAGCGCGCGGGCTCCCGGATCCACCGCGCCCCCGGGAATGGCGTCAATACTCACCACCGACGGAAGCACCGAGGCCACAAGGTCGGTGAATTCGCGGTCCATCACCTCGATCAACGGCCCGGTGTCACGGGTCGCGCCCCGCTCGCGCATGCCCCGCGCCAACCAAAGCCCCCCAATCAATGCGGCCGCAAGAATCAGGAAGACCGCGAATCGAAAAAGACTTTTCACCTCGCGGGCCGGCGGATCAACGGCGGCTCAGCCGGATGAACATGACAAACCCGAGCGTGACGAAAATGATGTTCGGCATCCAGATGAGGAGACTGGGGAAGGCGTTGGGATTTCCGCGGAACGTGTCGGCCATGATGATGAAGAAAAAGTAGGAGAAGGCGACGATGAGGCTGAGTGCGAACCCGACGGAGGTTTCTTTCCGGTGGGCGGTGATGCCCAGCGGGATGGCGATGAGGGCGAAGGCGGCGCAGGCAAGGGCGACCGAGAAGCGCTTGTTGAACTCGACATAGGCCTCGGTCAGCTTGCCGTCGGCGCCACCGGCGATGAACTCGCGCAGCTCGCCGAGGGTGTAGGAACTCAGCCTGCGTCCGCCGAGATACTCCTGATAAAAAGCGTCCAAAGGAATCGGGAAGACCCCCTCCTCGACTTCGATGCCCTGCCGCACCTTGGTGAGGTCGCGTGGGTCGTCGGTGTCGCGTTGCTCGAAACGCGCATCGAAAAGCTTCAGGAGGAGACGTGTGTTTTCCGGATCGGGCGTCAGAATCCCGGTCTTGGCATGCACCATCTTCACCGGGTCGTTGGAATCGTTGATCTCGAAAACAATGATGTTTTTCAAGCGCTCGCCCTCCTTGCCGCCCACATAGACTCTGCGGTCCGGAAACTGGTCCACCACTTCGTCGGCCGAAAAGAGTTTGATCGGGTTGCTGGTGGCGATGCGGAAGACCGCCTGGGTCATTTCCTGCTCCGCACGGGGTGCCACCTCGATGTTGATATAGAAGCAGATGGCGGTCAGCAGGGCGGCAAGCACGAAGACCGGGACGCAGGCCCGGGGGATGCTCACCCCGTTGGCCTTGAGGGCCACCATTTCATTGTCGGCGGACATCCGCCCGAAAAACAGAAGGATGGCGGTCAGAAACCCCCACGGGATCGTGAAGGTGAGCGAAAAGGGAATCACAAAGGCCATGAACGCGAGCACCGTCTCGATGGGCACGTCGTGGTTGATGATCAAATCCAGCAGCTCCTTGAAAATATTGCCAACCACAAGGACCAGACTCAACACGACAACACCCATGATCGTCGTCGTCAGGACGCCGAGGCCCACATAGCGGTCGAGAATTTTCATTGGAAATCGATTCAGGTCGGGCGGGCCCGGCACACCGGCGCCTTGGGCCCGCGACCAACCCAAAGAATCGGCGATGGCACCGGCAGGTCAAGCGATTTGCGCGCACGGGGGATTCCGTGGAGTCCTGACTACATGCCCGCCTTCAGGCGGAACCTTCCCGCCCCAAGGCACCGCCTGAAGGCATAACTCCAAACTCCGGGGGCACCCCGCCGTGGCTTGTGAATAACATGGGAAGAAAACCGCCCCCGACGGAAGAAATTATTCACGGCGGATTTGTGAAGAGAATGGAAATCAGCTACCGCAAAGCTGTGACGCCAACCGAAATCCGCCATGCGCTGGACTTGCTCGGGGTGAGACCCCGGCAGGCGCTCGGGCAAAATTTTTTGCACGACGGGAATCTGGCGCGCGCTATTGTGGCTTTGGCGGAGGTTGGGGTTGGGGAGTGCGTGGTGGAAATCGGGCCGGGGCTCGGAGCGCTGACCGGGTGGCTGGCGGGTGATGGCCGGCGTGTGGTGGCCATCGAGAAAGACGCGGTGATGGTGCGCTGGCTCGGTGAGCGCTTCGCCGGCCGGGGTGTGGAACTGTTCCACGGGGACGCCATGGATTTCGACCTGCGGATTTTGTGGGGGGAAGGGCCGGTGAAAGTTGTCGGCAACCTCCCCTACTACGTCTCGACTCCGCTTGTCGCAAAATACACATCGGCCCTTTCACCCGCATCAGTGCTTGTTCTGACGCTGCAGCAGGAGGTCGCGCGCCGTCTGGCGGCGGGTGTTTCCCATCCCGATTACGGGGCGATGTCGGTGTGCGTGCAGCGCCGGTGGAATGTGCGCATCGAGAAGACGCTTCCGCCATCGGTGTTTTATCCGCGTCCGAAGGTTTCCTCTGCGGTTGTGCGTCTGACTCCGCGCGCGGAGCGTGCGCGCGTGGCGCTGGACGAGGAGCATTTTGAACGTTTGGTCAGGCGGGGATTCGGGGAGCGGCGCAAGCAGCTCAAAAATCTGCTGCCGGAGTGGAAGGACCGGTGGGAGGAAATATGCGCCGCGCTCGGGGTGAGGGTCACCGCCCGTGCGGAAAATTTGGATTTGGGGCAGTGGGAGCGGCTTGCGCAAATGACCCTGCCGGGGGTTGCCCAGAGGGCCGATGAGCGGTTTGATGTCGTGGATGAAAAGGACCGGGTGGTGGGAACATTCTCCCGGGACCATGTGCATGTGAATAACTTGCGTCACCGGGCCGTCCATATCCTTCTCTTCAATTCCGCAGGGGAGATATACCTGCAGCGCCGCACTCCATGGAAGGACAGGAATCCGGGCCTTTGGGATTCTTCGGCGGCGGGCCATGTTGATGCGGGCGAGACCTATGCGCAGGCGGCTGAGCGGGAGCTCCGGGAGGAGCTCGGGGTGGGGAGCCGG
>CAZGNH010000276.1:0-3135 GCA_964527025.1 uncultured Chthoniobacterales bacterium
AGCGTCGGAAGAAAATAGCCCTCTTCGCCGGGCACCGGCTCCTCAAGATCGACCCAGTACACAAACCACGTCGCCCGCGAAGTATGCAGGGGCTGGATCATGCGCCCCACGCAACCCGGAACGTCCGCTTCGTGCCCGAGCGGTCCACATACCCCAGCTCCCCGTGGCGCACCCCGTGCTCGTGCACCAACCGGGTCACCTTCACATCGTAACAACAATACTCGGCCACCTCCGCATACCGTCCTTCGCGCCACCACCGGATCGCATCCAGCCCCCCGGCTGTCTTCCCGAACCCAAGGGTCCCCACCGCCACATCCTCGAGCTTCAAGCGGTGCCCCAGCACTTTCTCCACCTCGACCAGAAGATCCAGCGTCGGAAGATACTGCGCCAAATCCAACGCCACATATCCCATCAACACCTCGTAGTCGAAATCCACCACATTGTAGCCCACCACCAGATCCGCGCGCCGCAACCGTTCGACCAGCTCCCCCACACGCCCTTCGGAATACACCTCATACCGCCCTTCCGTGACCGCGTAGGTCACCGCCACGGCCACCCCCATCTCGCCCTTCCGGTCATGCCCGCCCACATCGTTGAATGTGCGCTTGGTTTCCAAATCGAAGTAGAGGATGTCCATGATTCAAAACCGGATGGGTTCGGGGGTCGGGGCCGGGATGGTGGGGGCTTCGATGAGGCCGTCGGCGGGACGGGCGGGTTCGGCCTTGCGGATTTCGGGACGGGCATCGTCGGCTTCGTTGCCGGCGAGGATGGGGGAGGGGATTGAGGTGTTGGCGGCGACGGCGCGGGCGACGGGAACCGCTTCGTCGATGGGGCCCGAGCCGGGGCGGATCGAGCCGTAGACGTCGGTCAGTCCGATGAGGGTCGGGGAGTTGACGGCGATGGGGCGGATGCGGCTCACATCGACCGGGTCGAGCGCGCGGGGCCACTGCTCCTCCTCGTATTGCCGGACAAAGGAGCGGATGCCGGGGCCGTGGACATCGCATGCGATCTTCGGGATTTGGTCTTTGGTGGCCCACTCGTTGTAGGTGGTCGGGAGCTGGATGTGCGTGCCGGAGGCTGGGTCGTAGGAGGTGATGTGGCATTTCGGGGTGGCCAGCAGCCCCGAGGAACGGCAGATCTCGACCTCCTCGAGGGTTTCCGGACGCCTGAAATTTTCCGCGGGGAGGGCTTTGGCGGCGGCGTTCATGATGCGGATCCATACCGGCAGCGCGAGGTCTTTTCCAAAGGCGCCGCGGAAGATGCGGGTGGGACGGTCGAATCCGACCCAGACGCCGCACGTGACCGAACTCGTGTAACCGAAGAAGTAGGTGTCGGTGAAGTTGTAGGCGGTGCCGGTTTTGCCGGCCGCCGGGAATGTGCCGAGACCGAGGGACGAAGAGACGGCCCCCGTGCCAAGGTGGAGGGCGTCTTCGAGGGCCGAGTGCGTCTGGTAGGCGGCTTCGGGACTGATGGCCGGGACGCGCGAGGGGGTGTGTTGATAGACGACGTGGCCGTCGGGGTCGGAAATTTTTTCGATGATGAAGGTTTTTTCGGGGCGGCGGCCGCCGGTGCCAAAGATGGTGTAGGCGAGGGTGGTTTCTTCGAGGGTCATTTCGCTGCTGCCGAGGAAGGCGTTTGCGAACCTGCGCAGGGGGGAGGTGATGCCGGCGGCGGCGGTTGTTTTGGCGAGGGCTTCAAGGCCGGTGCGGAGTCCGACGCGGACTGCCGCTGCGTTTTTTCCCTTGGCGAGGGCCACGCGCATCGGCATCGGCCCCTCGTATTCGTTGTCCGGACGCTCGACCCCCCACTCACCAAGAATCCCCGACTCGCCGCCAACCATCACATAGCGGTTGTCAATGCAGGCGTCCTCGACGATCTCACCGGGGAACCGGCCGCCCTCGAATGCGGTGGCGAAAACAAACGGAGTGAAGGCGGTGCCGATCGGCCGGCGGGCCTGGGTCGCACGGTTGTATTCGTTGTGCTTGAACTCGCGTCCCCCGATCATCGCGAGCACCGCCCCGGTCGAGGAATCCAAGGCGAGGGCCGCGGCCTGGAGGTATTTCGGCACGGGCATTTTGACCGTCAGGTTGCCCCGGTCGATTTTTTCCTCGATCGGCCGCACGCGTTTTGTGAAGTCCTGGAAGGTTTCGTGGGAGTAGCCGGGCATGGATTCGATGGTTTGGAGGTGGTCGCTCACGGCGCCTTCGGCGGCTTTTTGGATGGCGCCGTCGATGGTCGAGATGATGTGGAAGCCGCCGTTCATGGCGCGGTCGAAGCCGAGGGCATCGATGGCCTGCTGGCGGATGAGTTCGACGGCGTGGGAGATTTTGAAGGGGCTGGTCCGCGGAACAACACCGGGGGGCTTTTCGAGTTCCTCGCGCAACTGGGCGCGTGTGATGAAGCCCTGTTCGCGCATGCGGCGCAGCACAAAGTCACGGGTCTCGAGCGCCGCGTCCGGGTCGTTCCATGGAGAAAGCGACTGCGGGCTCTTCAACAGCCCCGCCAACATGGCGCTGCGCCCAATGTCCAGCTCCGCCGCACTCACCCCGAAATACCCCCGGGCGGCCGACTCCACCCCGTAAAACCCGCTGCCAAAATACACGCGGTTCAAATACAGCCTCATGATGTCTTTCTTCGAGAGGGTCTCCTCGATCCGGCCCGCCAGAAAAATCTCCAGAATTTTGCGCCGGTACGTGCGCTCGCGCAGATCGAAGGAATTGCGGGCAAGCTGCTGGGTGACGGTGCTTGCCCCCTGGGTGATCCTCCCGCTGCGGTAATTGGCAATGGCCGCCCGCATGATCCCCGCCCAATCCACCCCCTCGTGCTTGAAAAACCGGTTGTCCTCGGCCGCAACAACAGCCTCGACCATCCGCGGACTGACTTTTTCGTAGGGCACCGGGTTGCGGTTCTGGATGAAAATCTTCGCCATCTCATTTCCCTCCCGGTCGTAAATGACCGAGGCCGCCTCCATCGACTCCATCCGGGAAAGATCAAACCGGGCGGCCTCCTTCCCAAATTGGTGGGCAAGCACCTCCCACCCCGCCCATGCCAGCGCCCCCGCCAGCACCAGCAACACCAGTGGCAGCACAACAAACCACCGGATGATGAACCGTCGCCGGCGTGCATCCCGCGCGC
>CAZGNH010000277.1:0-5899 GCA_964527025.1 uncultured Chthoniobacterales bacterium
GATGGAGTCAAGCTTTTCGGCGAAGCCGAGGTCGGCGGGGGCGTTGTAGGCGGGGTTGCCGCCGAGGACGAAGAGGGTCGAGACGCGTCCTGCATCGATGGCGGCGGCGAGGCCGCTGATCGGGGTGGCCGGGCGCTCGGCGGTGCTGGCGGCCAGCAGGGTCGAGCCGAGGTTGCCGAGGGCTTCGTTGATGCCCAGAGCGAGTGCCTGCACCCATGCGGGCTGGTGCGGCCCGGCAGTCACGAGGCAGCGGCCGGGATTTTCGAACAGATCGTCGGCACAGGCGGACAGCCATGCGTCATCGAGGGGGCAAGGGGTTTCCGGGCAGGCGGCCACGAGTGCGGCGAGCGGCCCGGATGCGAGGCGCGCGGTGAGGGTGGCCGCGAGCCGCCTGACGGCCTCCCCGACCTGTGAGGCCTTGCAGCGCAGGCGGTGATCGGCCATCCCGCCGGTGATCGTGTAGTGGTTCTCGACCACATAAAGCCGGTTCATCGGCGCCCCCTTCTGGTCCGGGTTGCGCCGCGGAAAAAACCCCGCCGCATACCCCACCCCCGTCTCCGCCGGTGACAAAAAGTCGTCGTCAAAGGCAACAATCACATCCGCCCTCTCAAATTTCGGAACCATCCGCGCCGAAGCACCGAGAACCGCGCGCACCGCCCCGTCCCGTTCCTCCGTCCCAAGGGGCTCGTATTCACACCAAAGCACCCCCGGATACGTGCTCTCAATGAGCATGCGCAGGTTGTCACGGGTCGGCGAATGGGTTTTCTCGACAAGGAACGCCATGCCCTCCGGCGTCTCGGCGGGAAACCGCCCGAGGAATTCCTCGAACGCCGCGTGGCTCGAGACCTGCCCGCTTTCTTTGACGTCCTTCGACCGGTGGGGGTCGTAGAGGTCGAGGATGGCGGCCTGAGCGTAGGCGTCCGTGCCCCCGCTGCCCGCCGGATGCAGGGGGTTGGGTTCGAGCTTGGTCGGACGCCCGTCGACCGTTGTCACCACAAGCGGCAGGGCGCCGTGGCGGGTCGGCATCGACGAGGCGTAATACAAAAACTTCCCGGGGATCGTCCACTCGGCACCGCGTGTGAAGGGCACCAGATACGCCTCCGGACGCCGGCATCCGGTCATGGATCCCACGCCGGCAAGGGCAATCGAGGCACCCATCAACTTCATGAAGTCGCGCTTGCTCAGGCCGCTGTCGTGATAGACGTCGGCTCCCCGCGGAAACTCGCGCAGGAGGACCTGATCGAATCCGGGGTGCTTCTCGAGTTCCGAGAGGCTGCGCCAGAGGGTCGGGCGTTCGGGCATGGGCGGGTGGTTCAGGTCGCGCTTCATCGGTGGCATCCTCCGCATGTCACGGGCGGGTTGACGTCCCATTGCTCCTTGAACATCCGCCCGAGGTCAAGCTGGGCCTGCGCGGATTCCGGCCTCCAGTCCATGTTGTAAATTTCCTCCGGGGGGCGCAGGAAATTTTCCGGCGCGCGGTGGCATTCAAGGCACCATGCCATGCTCTGCGGCTCATGCTGGTACACAACCTCCATCTCATTGACCGCACCGTGGCACGAATAGCAGCTCACCCCGCGGTTTACATGCACCGCATGGTTGAAATACGAGTAGTCGGGCAGGCGGTGGATGCGCACCCAGTTCACCGGAGGACCGTCCCCCGTCCCGCCATTCCATGCCGCACGCACCGCCTCGAGCATCGGGCTGTCCGCCTTGATCTGCGTATGACACCCCATGCACGTCTGCGTGTCGGGCACGTTCGAGTGCGAAGCCACCTCGACAAAGGAGTGGCAATACCGGCAGTCCATCCCGAGCTCCTGCACGTGCAAAACATGGGAAAATGGAACCGGTTGCACCGGCTGGTAGCCCACACGCGTGTACTTCGGCGTGAAATAATAGGTGATTCCTGCAATGAGCAGAATCGCGACCACCGAGACGGCCACCCCCGTCTTCCATGGCAGGCCGTTGGTCCACTTCGGGAAAAAATTTGCCATTGTGTGTCGGGATCAGCGGAGGCGGTCCATGGGTGGCGGGCTTCCGGTTGGGGGCGGTGATTGATTGCGCTGGCGCGGGGCTGGAAAACAGACTGTGCGGGGTGAGTTCAAAGGCCGGCAAAAATCGGTGAACATTGAAGGGATTTGCCTGCCGGTGTCAACCCGCTTCGCCGAAATCTTCACGCTATGTTCCACAGAATGTTCGCGTCGGGGGGCGGCCGGGGGGCGGAGGGCTCTGGAATTTCTCCCGTGGAACCCCGTGGTCGAAGGGTTTTTCGAGGGCCTCGAGGAGGCGGAGGATGTCATGCATGTCTCCTTCTTCGGCGGCGGCGAGGGCGTCTTCGAGGAGGTGGTTGCGGGGAATGACGGCCGGGTTCGAGGCGCGCATGGTTGTTTGCACCCGGGTGGCGGGGAGGTTTTGCCTTGCGAGGCGCTGGCGCCACCGGTCGAGCCATGGGGTGAATCCGGTGAGGCGTTTGAGGGTGGCGGGGGTGTCCGAAGACAGCTCAAGGAAGGTGTTTGTGAAGTCGGCGCGGCTCCGGTGCATGAGTTCGAGCAGGTCGTTGGCGAGTTGTGGGTCGGTGTCTTCTTCCGATTCGAGGCCGAGTTTTGATCGCATGCCGTGGATCCAGTGTTTTTGGAAGAGGCCGGGGAATGCGGAGAGCGAGTGGTTGGCGGTTTCTGTGGCGGATTGTGGGTTTGGGTCGAGGAGGGGGAGGAGGGATTCGGCGAGGCGGGCGAGGTTCCATTGGGCGATGGGGGGTTGGTTGGCGAAGGCATAGCGCCCGTTTTGGTCGATCGAGCTGAAGACGGCTGCGGGGTCACAGGCATCGAGGAAGGCGCACGGGCCGTAGTCGATGGTTTCCCCCGAAAGGGCCATATTGTCGGTGTTCATGACGCCGTGGACGAATCCAACGAGCATCCATCGGGCGAGGAGGGCCGCCTGGCGGGCGATGGCCTCCTCCAGCATGGCGGGGAAGGGGTTTCCCCTGTCGTCGGCGAGGTGGGGAAAGTGGCGGCGGAGGGTGTGTGACGCAAGGACGCGGAGGGTTTCCGGATCGCCGGTCCTTGCCGCATACTCGAAGGTTCCCACCCGGATGTGGCTGGCCGCAACACGCGTCAACACGGCTCCGGGCAGGCCCCTCTCGCGCAGGACCGTCTCCCCGGTCGCAACAACCGCCAAGGCACGCGTCGTCGGTATGCCCATCGCCGCCATGGCCTCGCCCACAACGTATTCACGCAGCATCGGCCCCAGCACGGCCCGTCCGTCGCCCCGGCGCGAAAACGGAGTCGGGCCCGAACCCTTGAGTTGGATATCCCACCGCCGCCCGTCGGGCGAAAGGTGCTCGCCAAGCAGGATGGCGCGCCCGTCGCCCAGCATGGAGAGGTGTCCGAATTGGTGTCCGGCATAGGCCTGCGCAATCGGCCCGGATCCGGGTGGAAGCGTGTTGCCGGCAAAGACCGCCGCATCGCCGGAAAGGACGCCGGGATCGAGTCCGAGGGACTCCGCAAGAGGCGCGTTGAAGACGACCATGCGCGGCGCGTGCACAGGCACCGGGCGCGCCGGCTCGAAGAGGGTTTCCGGCAACCGGGCATACGTGTTGTCAAATTTCCACCCGGCGGGCATCGCGGAAGCTGCCCCATCCGGGAGCCGGGGTCAAGGGGTGGTGAGATTGGAAAGCAGGCAGCGGCAACAAAAAAAACTCGTTTTGCGGGTGCCCCTTGATCAAACTTCGCCGCATGAAAAGACGGTTGGTTTTTCTTGGGGTTGTGGTGCTGGCATGGTGGAGTGCGGCTTCCGGCATTGCGGAGGATATTGACGCGACCGATCTCGAGGCACTGCGCGCGGCGGCGGGAACCGAGGTGGCGGTGGTCGGCCATGTGACCGAGGTTGGCACGACGCAGGACGGGGGGATCACATTCATCAACGTGGGCCTCCCGAAAAAGCAGGGGTTTGTCGCGGTTGTTTTTCGGGCCGACTACGCGGCCTTCCCCGACGGATTCGACCAATTCCGCAACGCGCGCGTGCGCGTCTCCGGAGTCCTCGAACTCTATCGCGGCGACCAACCCCAGATCAAACTGAGCTCGCCGGAACAAATCGCCATCCTCGCAGAGTAGCAAATCCCTCGCAAGACGGCCGCCCCCGGTTATAGTTCCCGCACCACCCAATGGCATACATCAACCAATTCTTCGATGTCCTGATCGAGGCCGGCGGATCGGACCTTCACCTTGCCGAGGGCGAGCCGCCGAAAATCCGCCGCCACGGGGAAATCGCTCCCATCCGCGATGTGGCCCTCACCCGCGAGGAAATGTCCTTCATGATGAGCGAGATTTGTTCGCCGACCCGCTGGCAGCGGTTCGAAGAGACCGGCGATCTGGACTTCGCCTACGAAATGGATGTCGAGAACCGCTTCCGGTGCAATTACCTCAAGCAGACGAACGGACTGGGCGCCGTCTTCCGGATCATCCCCACAAAAATCAAGACCCTCGAGGAACTGGGCGTGCCCACCGTCATCAAATCCTTCGGCGAAATGCGCGGCGGCATCGTGCTCGTAACCGGCCCCACCGGCTCGGGCAAAAGCACGACCCTCGCCGCCCTCATCGACCACATCAACGTCAACTTCTCCCGCCACATCGTCACCATCGAGGAGCCGATCGAATTCGTGCACAGCAACAAAATGAGCATCATCACGCAGCGCGAGGTGCCCGAACACGCGCTCACCTTTCCCATCGGCCTGAAGGCCGCCCTGCGCGAGGATGCCGACATCGTGCTGGTGGGCGAAATGCGCGATTTGGAAACGATCGCCCTTGCCCTCACCGCCGCCGAAACCGGCCTGCTCGTCTTCGGCACCCTCCACACGAACAACTCGCGCAAGACGGTCGACCGCATGATCGATGTCTTCCCCGCCGACCAGCAGGCCCAGGTGCGCACCATGCTGGCCGCCTCCCTGCGCGGCGTCGTCGCCCAGCTCCTCCTCAAAACCAACGACGGCAAAGGACGCGTCGCCGTCAATGAAATCCTCGTCTGCAACAACGCCGTCTCCGCCATCATCCGCGAAGGCGCCACCCAGAAGCTCCAGGACGTGATCGTCGGTGGCAAGGGCGAAGGAATGCAGTTTATGGACGATTCCATCTGGAACCAACTTGTCAGCGGCCACGTGAGCGCCCACGAAGCCTACATGAAGGCCATCGACAAACACCGCTTCAAACCGTTCCTGCCCGCCGAGGAGGCCGGGCTGGCCAATGCCGCCGGCCCCTACGAAGACCCCAGCCAGCACGGCGACAAAATCAAAAACCCCCCGAAGAAACGCTGAGGGCCGCAACCTTGCGCCTCCAGCGGGACTTTTCATGGCCCTCGCTCTCAACAAGCCCAAGCTCACCGAGAAGGAACTCGCGAAGCTGGTGAAGGAACTGGTACTGAATCCCAAGCAGTGCCCGTTCTCGAATGCCACCGAGCTCGCAGCCCAGTCGGTGTGGCCTGTTGATCGCATTAAAGATTATGCAGTGAAGACAGGCAGCGGAGTCACGCCGACCGGTGGTTCTGCGGCATATCTGGATGCTGGCGTTCCTCTATTGCGCAGTCAGAACGTGCATTTCGATGGGCTGCGTCTCGACGCTGCAGCCTACATCGCCGACCCGGGCATCAGGGCCACAGTGAAGGCTCACCGCGAGGACCACATTTACCTCGAAGGCCCGTATCGCGGGCAGGTTAACGGGAACATCCAGACAGCCCTTCCTCGATTCCGCGCCCGCCGATGGTTTCAACGCGGGCAAGCCGCCCGCCCCGCCCGCCTGCAATGGGGGTTCTTATACCACCTCTTTGAGAAAACTGGATCTTTTGGCGCAGGGATTTTGGTGCAGGGCGAGGCGGAAGACCGAGCGCTACCCAAGCGGTAACGTGAGGGATG
>CAZGNH010000278.1:0-2421 GCA_964527025.1 uncultured Chthoniobacterales bacterium
ATTTTCGGGCCTTTGGGGCCGGATGAACGGCGCGAGCTGGGTGCGGTGGAGACCGTGATCAACCCTGCTGTCTCCAAACCTTTCCTCCTCGCCGTGGCCTTGCGCGATGAGCAAGGCAAGCTGATCTCGGACCAGTGGTATTGGTATAATTTCCGGCAGAAAACCGCCGCGGTTAAAGAAGTGGAGAAGCTGGGAGCACGCAAATTCACGCCCGAGAAAATCAAGGAGGCTTTCGAAGCCTACGCGAATGTCCCGCCCAACCGGCTCAAGAGCCTGCCGCGAACGAACCTCGAAGCCGTCGCCCGCTCCGAGGGCGGGCGGGATGTCCTGCGCATCCGGAATACGGGCGACCGCGTGGCCTTCAATGTCTTGATCGAGAATTTCCCCGATGGCTACGCCGACTTCCTCGACGACAACAGTTTTTCTCTCCGGCCGGGCGAGGAGCGACTCGTCGCCTACGAACTGGCGGAGGGGACGAAATTGCCGGACACGGTGCGGGTGCGTGCGTGGAACGCCGATGCCGTTCGGGTGAAGTAGGGGAAACCATGATATTCTCACCCGTCAAAGTCGGTCGTAGTGATTGAAGGTATTATGAAATCGAATTCCATCGTTGGCGTCTGCCTCTTGTTCCTTGCTTTTTCCGCATCCGCCGGGCCGGTCGATGCGCTGAAGGAAAGCTTTATGAATCCGCCGGATTCGGCCAAGCCGCATACCTGGTGGCACTGGGTGAATGGCAACGTCTCGCGGCCGGGAATCACCAAAGATCTCGAAGCGATGAAGGCGGTCGGAATCGGCGGGTTCGTCTTGTTTGATGCCTCGGTGCTGATCCCGCCGGGACCGGTGGGTTTCAATACGGAAAAGGATCACGAGCTGCGTTCTTTCGCCATCGCCGAGGCGGATCGTCTGGGGTTGGAGGCCGGTTTCAACAACGCCTCGGGGTGGTCGAGCACCGGCGGTCCCTGGGTGACTCCGGAACACTCCATGAAGATGCTCGCCTGGAGCGAAACCCGGCTGAAGGTGGATCAGGCGGGGCCCATCACGTTGCCCGTCGGGAAACGCGTCGGTGAAAAAGGGCACCGGATGATTGATGTGGATTTCTACCGGGATGTCGCGGTGCTGGCTTATCCCACGCCCGCGAACGATGAATACCGTCTGCAAGGATGGCTGGACAAGGGACTGTATAACCACAAGGCGAAGGGGATTCATTTTATTCCGGACCTCCGTGCCGCGCCGGCGGAGGCTGTCATTCCCGCCGACTCGATCATCGATGTGACCGACCGGATGGATGCCGACGGCAATCTCGACTGGACTCCTCCGGACGATCGCGAGTGGACGGTGATCCGCTTCGGGTATATCTCAACCGGTTCCCCCAACCGGCCGGCCTCGCAGGGCGGTGAGGGGCTGGAAATCGACAAACTCAGCCGTCAAGCCGTGGATCTGCACTGGGACGCGTATCTCGACAAGCTCATTGTCGGCGGAGAGGGCAGGGCGGCGTTAACCACGATCTGCATCGACAGCTTCGAAGTGGGGATGCAGAACTGGACCGACAATTTCCGGGAGGAGTTCTCCAAGCGGCGCGGGTATGAACTGACTCCGCTGCTGCTTTGCCTGACCGGTCGCATCGTGGACAATACCGAGACCACCGAACGGGTGTTGTGGGATTTGCGGGTCACCGTGGCCGGGTTGATGCAGGAAAACTATTTCGGTTATTTTGCCGAAAAATGTCATGAGCGCGGTCTGAAACTGATGCTCGAACCCTTCGGCAGCGGGCCGTTTGATGCCACGGCGACGGCCTTGATCGGCGATACGGTGTTGACGGAGTTCTGGCAGCACCAATCTGACCGGAACCTGTGGGTGTGGACGGCGAAGATTGTCTCTTCCAGTGCGCACCTTTCGGGCAATCCGATCGTCGGAGCGGAGGCGTTCACCAGTATGAAAGGCGATTGGCAGGCGCATCCGGCCTATCTGAAAAAGTGGGGCGATAATGAGTTTGCCCGCGGCATCAACCGCTATTACTTCCACACCTTCGCGCACCAACCGTTCGACGATTCGGTTCAGCCGGGTATGACGTTCGGGCCGTATGGCACCAATTTTCACCGCAACAACACCTGGTTTCCCAAATCCCGCGGATGGATGGACTACATTGCCCGTTGTCAGTTTTTGATGCAATCGGGAACCTATCAGGCGGATGTCCTGGTGCTCTACGGAGACGAGCGCGGTTTTAACTCTTTTCTCGACGAAAAGGAACCGCCGGATATGACGGAAATCCCCGGGCTCAATTTTGATCTCGGCGGCATGGCATCACTGGGTGATCTCTCGGTGGATGAAAACGGAATCATCCGCGTGACCCGCAAAGGGCGATTGCTCGATACCGGCTACCAGCTCTTGCTCCTCAAGCGGGCCGATTTGATGTTGCCGGAA
>CAZGNH010000279.1:0-6054 GCA_964527025.1 uncultured Chthoniobacterales bacterium
CGCCGGCGGGGGGCCCCCCCGTGGGCCGCGGGGCCCGGCGGGGGCTCCGCGGCCCGCTTGTCGGCCGGGCGGTTTACTGCTGCCAGGGGTCGGCGCTGATACGGTGCTGGGGGTCTTTGAAGATGCCCGGGCTGAGTGCGAGCCGGAAGCCCCCGTTGTTGCGGCGGCGGTCCGGATCGACGGGGTCGCGGTAGCTTGAGTTGAGGTAGTCTTCGCCGTCGTTGAAACAGGATGCTCCACGGGCGACCCGCTCCTTCGAGCCCGTGTCGTAAAGATCGCTGCACCACTCCCAGACATTGCCCCCGAGATCGTAAATGCCAAGGGCATTGGGCGCGAAACTCCCCACCGGCGAAGTGTCGTCGAAGGAGTCCACCCCCAGAATCCTGCTGTAATTGCCCGCCTCGGGCGGCGGCGGAAATTCCTCACCCCAGGGAAAGGCGCGGATTTTTCCCGAACGGTGGCGCGGGGTGATTTGCGGCTCGTTGGGCAGGCCGGCGGCCGCGCTCCATTCCGCATCGGTCGGCAGCCTGTAACCAAGTCCGTGGGGCAAAATCCCGCGGGCATGCTCGCGCGCGGTGAGCCATTCGCAAAACGAGCGCGCCTCGTGCCAGTTGACATTGACCGCCGGGTGCTCGTCATCCTGCGGGAAGTCGGGCTTGGGGTATTCGCGCTTCTGCTTGGTGCAATGCGATTCGTAGTCGCACACCCGCACGGGAATGATGCTCAGGAGTGTCTTGAAACGCGGGATGGGCACAAACAGCATCCCGCAACAATTCATGAAGGGAACCCTCCGCGTGGCCGCGAACGGGTCGGGCGTCGTTTCCCAACCGGCCTTGCCTGCCTGCTTGGTGGGTTGCTTGTCCTCCGGCATGGAGATCCCTCTTACCCCCGCCGACCGGGCCAACGCAAGCCCTATCCTGATCCACGCAAACGGCGAGCGGCGCCAGCCTCTCTCCCAAGGCTGACGCCGCTGTGTCCCTCATTGCCCCTCACACTGTGCCATGAAAAATCCCGCCGATCAGGACTTCGGAACGGTCGCGATCGTCTGGAGAATCCTGCTGGCGATTTTGTAGGGATCGCCCTGCGAGTTGGGTCTGCGGTCCTCGATGTATCCCTTGTAGCCGTTGTTTACAAAGCTGTGCGGGATGCGGACCGAGGCGCCCCGGTTGGCCAGCCCGTAGTTGAACTTGTCGATCGACTGGGTCTCGTGCAGCCCCGTCAGTCGCAGGTGGTTGTCGGGGCCGTAAACGGCAATGTGCTCGTTGGCGGTTTTCTCGAAGGCCGCCATCAGATCTTCGAAATACTTCTGGCCGCCGACTTCGCGCATGTGCTTGGTCGAGAAGTTTGTGTGCATGCCGGAGCCGTTCCAGTCGCCGCGCAGAGGCTTGCAGTGGTACTCGACATCCACCTCGTAGCCCTCGCACAGCCGCATGAGAATATACCGGGCCACCCACATCTGATCGGCTGCCGTCTTGGAACCCTTGCCGAAAATTTGGAATTCCCACTGCCCCTTGGCCACCTCCGCGTTGATCCCCTCGTGGTTGATGCCCGCATGGAGACACAGGTCGAGGTGCTCCTCGACAATCTCCCGCGCGATGTCCCCCACCTGCGCATACCCCACGCCTGTGTAATACTTGCCCTGCGGCTCGGGGTAGCCGTCTGCCGGAAACCCAAGGGGCTTGCCGTCGTGCATCAGGAAATACTCCTGCTCGAAGCCGAACCACGCATCCGGATCGTCGAGAATCGTCCCCCGTGCATTGCTGATGTGCGGAGTCCCGTCGGGGTTCATCACCTCGCTCATTACAAGGACTCCGTTGGTGCGCGTGGCGTCCGGATAGCATGCCACCGGCTTGAGGATGCAGTCGGAACTGCGCCCCTCGGCCTGCTTGGTCGAGCTGCCATCGAAGCCCCAGTCGGGCAATTCCCCGAGCGTCGGGAACGATTCGAATTCCACAATCTTTGTTTTGCTGCGGAGGTTGGGAGTCGGCTCGTAGCCGTCGAGCCAGATGTATTCAAGTTTGTATTTAGCCATAGGTTGTAAGGGTTTGTTTTGTTGTGTTGCGTGCTCCGCGGGCCGGGGCCGCAAAGCGTCTGTCTTGGACGCGGCCCCCGTCACCCACCCGGTCGCGTGTCTGGGAGGTAAAGCAGTATCCATGCCAAGCCAGCTATAAAAAGAAAAAAGCGCAACCATGGCTTGAATTCGGCGGTTGGCAGGGGGAGGATGAGCCATTGGATGCACGAGGTGAAGGACACTCTGCGGGCCACGGTTCGCATCGGATACGACGGACGTGTCCACAAGGTCTTCCGCGGGCCGCGGGCGGCGGAGCGGTTTGCCAACGAAGTGCGTGTGCTGCGTTACCTCGAGAAGGTGGGGTGTCCGTTTGTTCCGCGTTTGATCGAGGCGGATCCCGATGCCTTGCGCATGGTCACCTCCAATTGTGGCAGCCGCGTCGAGCATATCGACGCCAAGCGAGTTGCCGGGCTCTTCGCCGAGTTGGAAACCTACGGGGTGCGCCACGAAGATCCCGAAGCCCGCAATATCACCTACCGGCAAACCGACGGGCGTTTTTGCGTGATCGATTTCGAATTTGCCTCCATTCTCGATGAGAACCATGCCACAACCAAACCTGACTCCGACGCGCCTCGGCTGGACGGGGATGTCGGATCGCGGGAAGGTCCGTCCCAATAACGAGGATTCTTTCGTCTGCCTCCAGTTCGATGCGCGGGAGCCGCGTCTGCTGGGCAAGGTGGGGGAGGGGTCGCTGGATTCCTGCGATTTTGTGTTTGCGGTGAGCGACGGGATGGGCGGGGCGATGGCCGGCGAATATGCCAGCCGGATCGTGGTCGAAAAGATCACGCGCCTGCTGCCGCCGGCCTACCGGCGCTCGGCGGCCGGCCTTGCCGCCGGGCACGAGGAAGTGCTCGCCCAGCTTTTTCTGGAAACCCACCGCGCCCTTGCCTACCTCGGGAGTTGCTACGAGGAATGCGCGGGCATGGGCGCCACGCTCACCCTTTGCTGGATCGAGCCCGGGAGGCTGCATTTCGCCCACCTTGGCGACAGCCGCCTCTACTACCTGCCCGGCGACGGCTCCCCCATGCGCCAGATCACCGACGACCACACGCATGTCGGGTGGCTCTTCCGCATGGGAAAAATCAATGAACGCGAAGCCCGCAACCATCCCGGCCGCAACGCCCTCCAAAAGGCCCTTGGTGCCGGCCACCAGTTCGTGGATCCGCAGGTCGGAGTGGTTGCCCTTGCGCGCGGCGACCGCTTCCTCCTGTGCACGGACGGGCTTGTCGAGGGGCTTTTCGACGAACACCTCTCCCGCCTGCTGCGCCATCCGGATGCGTCCGAGGCGCACCTTCCCGCCGCGACCCGCCTCGTGGGCGCCTCGGTCGAACGCTCCGGGCGCGACAACACAACCGCCGTCGTCGTCGAAGTCGGGTGACCCGCCGGATTGGACTGGCTTTCGGCGGCAAAACCCCATAACCCATTCTCATGCAAATCGAACATTCCACCGAGGGAGACACCCCCGTCCTGTCCCTCTCCGGAGAAATCGACCTCCACGCCTCCCCCGCCCTGCGCGAAGAATTGCGCGCCCGATCATCCTCCAAACCCCGCACCCTCCTGGTCGATTTCTCCCGCGTTGAATACATCGACTCCTCGGGCCTGGCCACCTTCATAGAATACCTCCGCGATGCCAAAAAATTCGACGGCTCAATCGTCCTCTTCGGCATGAAGAAAAAAGTCCGCACGATCTTCGAACTCGTCCGCCTCAACGAACTCTTTCCCATCACCGGGACGCGCGAGCAGGCGCTCGCCGAAGCCGCCAACCGCCGGTAGATCCGTGTCCGCCATTTCCGGCTTTTTCGCCCTCAATGCGCGGATCCTCTATTGGACTTTCGTCGCGCCTCTGACCGGCAGGCCGCGGCTCCGGTTTTCCGCCCTCTTCGCCCAAATGGTCAAAATCGGCGTGCAGGCGGTTCCCATGACCGCCCTCACCTCCTTCAGTATCGGCCTGACTCTGGCCATGCAGGGGGCCTCGGAATTGGCGCGCATGGGCGCCGCCTCGTTTGTGCCGGATTTGGTCGCGATGTCTTTGCTGCGCGAGCTCGGGCCGCTGATTGTCGGTGTGGTCGTGATCGGACGCAGCGGTTCGGCGATCACCGCCGAACTGGGCACGATGAAGGTGAGCGAGGAGATCGAAGCCCTCGAGGCCATGGCCATCGATCCGGTGCGCTACCTTGTCCTGCCGCGGTTCTGGGCCCTGGTTGTGATGCTGCCCGTGCTGACCGTCTTTGGCATTTACGTCGGACTTGTCGGGGGGTGGACGATCTGCCGCTTCCCGCTGGACATGCACACCATCGGCTACATCAACCGGATCCTCCTGGCCGCCCATCCCGTGGACCTCTATGCGGGCATCATCAAGAGCTTTGTCTTCGGGTGGCTGATTGCCTCGATCGCCTGCCGCAAGGGCCTCGATGTGCGCGGCGGCGCCGAAGGCGTCGGCCTTTCCACCACCTCCTGCGTCGTCGCCTCGATCATCGTCATGCTCATCGCCAATGCCGTCCTCACCGCCGTCTTCTTCGTCTTCGACTGACATGCCCGCCAATCCCCGAGACAACACCCCGCCCGCCGCCGCCCCGGAACCGGTCATCGAAGTCAACGGCCTGACCCGCGACTTCGGCCCGCGCCGGGTCCTCGATCACGTGAGCCTCAAAGTCTTTCGCGGCGAGACGCTCATCATCATGGGCGGCTCGGGATGCGGCAAGAGCACCCTCCTGCGCCATATCATCGGCTCCCTCAAACCCACCGCCGGATCGGTCAAAATTTTCGGACACGAGATCACGACCATGGGGCGCGACGAATTGGACCGCCTCCGGCTGCGCTTCGGCATGAATTTCCAGTTCGGCGCGCTCCTCCAGTCCCTGACCGTCGGGGAAAATGTGGCCCTGCCCCTCCTGGAAAACAGCCGCGTGGATCCGGACATCGTCGATCTGGTGGTCAAAATGAAACTGGAACTGGTCGGTTTGACGGGTTTCGAGCACTTCAAGCCCTCGGAGATCAGCGGCGGCATGCGCAAGCGCGTCGGGCTGGCACGCGCCGTCGCCCTCGACCCAGAGCTTCTCTTCAGCGACGAACCCACCTCGGGCCTCGATCCCATCATGACGGCGGTGATCGACCAACTGACGATCGACCTGACGCGCAAACTGGAAATGACGGCGGTGGTGGTGACCCACGACATGACCAGTGCCTTCCGGATCGGCACCAGCATTGTGGTGTTGGGGGCCGGGTCGCGGGCGGGAACCGTCATCGCCACCGGCTCCCCCGATGAGATCCGCAACCACCCCGACCCCGAAGTCCAGCAGTTCATCCGGGGGGAACCCGACGGCCCCATCCCCCTCAAACTTGCCCCGGAAGATTACATCAAACGCCTGCTCGGCCAGCCGCACCCAACCAACGGATGAGGCCTTGATCCGGGGTCTGGGTTCGTATAGGTTTCAATGTTTGGCATGACGACCGAATTTCGAGGCATGGTTTGCCGTTTGCTGGCGCTGGCGGCAATTGCCGTGGTGGTGTGTCCCGCGCGGGCGTCCGCCCAGGACAGTTCGGACATGTTTTTGCAGGCCTACACGCTTTTCCAGACAGGTGAGCAGATGGAAAACGGGCAGGATCCGCAGCGGGCACTGGCGAAGTTCCGCGAGGCGGAGAAAATCCTCGCGCAAATCACGCGCGAATTTCCCGACTGGCAGCCGATGGTTGTCGAATACCGGCTTGGCAAGACGCGGGAAAACATTGCACGCCTCGACGCGATCACCAAGGACCTGCCGCCCCTGCAGGAGGAACTTGAGGGGGAATTGCCCAAGCCCGAACCTCCCGCACGCGCGGCCGGACGACCCGCCCGACCGGTGCCGGCCGTGACCACCTCGCCGGGCGCCTCGCGCCCCGGCGCGCGTTCCTCCGCTCCCCTGCCCCCCGCCCCGCCGGATGCCGCCTCCTCCACCCTCTCGAAAACCCTGCGCGACCTCGCCCAGGCACGCAAAGATCTGGCC
>CAZGNH010000280.1:0-1787 GCA_964527025.1 uncultured Chthoniobacterales bacterium
GCCCTGCGGGGCGGCACCGTGCTCCCGGTCGAGGGAGTGGATGAGCCGCGCGGCCATGCCGGGGATGCGGGTCAGGTTGTTGAGCAGCCACCCGATGCCGAGCATCCCGCCAAGGGCAACCGCAAACACCGCATAGCCCGCCGCCATGTGAAACCAGCTCGGATCCGCCAGCGCGTCCTTCCCGATCGCAAATTCCGCCCCGAAGGCCATCGTCCCCAGCGTCAAAATCAAAATCCGCGCCAGATTCCCCAGCACCGCCAGCGGAATCGAACACAGGAACACAATCCATTTCCGCCACCACGTCCGCATCGCAAAATGCGCGTAGAGAGCGCTCACCATCATCAACGCAAACAGGGACCGTATCCCGGAGCACGGATCGGCCACATCCACGGAAAATTTTTGTCCGACGGGCAGGCCGAGCATCGGGTCGGGGGCCGAGAGGATGCCGGTGCCGCGTCGCACGACATCGATGCCCAGTGTGTCCAGCACGGCGACCGAGGCGTTCGACATCACAATGCGCAGCGGAAAGGCGATCAGGTTGTCAAGGAACGGAAGGGGGTATAAAAACACCAGAAAGGCCCATGGGAACGCCAGCGCGAGCATCCACTTCCAACCCAAAAGCCACAAAATGAGCCCGCCTGTTAAAATTTGGAAGCTGCCGTAGCCGATGTAGATGTTGTCGACCCGGTAGCCGGCCCAATAGACCAGGAAGCCGAAGGCGGTGACCGCGAGTCCGATCCACGAGTGGGAGACGGGAAGGGAGCGGAGGCGCCGGCGGTCGAGGTAGAGCATGACGGCGATTGCGACGGGCACGAGGTAGCAGTGCTGCCAGTCCTCGCCCCCCTTCCAAATCCAGTTGGCGAAGGTGAAGACAGTCACCCGGCTGTCGCCGTAGCCGTAGGAATACGGGATCCATGCGAAGAGCGCCCAGAGGACGGCCGCGGCGACGGCGCAGGGCGCCAGGATGGCGGCGAGGGGCTGCTGCTGCGCTTCGGGTCGGGCGGGTTGGGCGGTTTCCACGTCGGCGGAGAAGTTACCGTCCTTTGAGGGCTTCCCGCAACCGATATTCCACGCGGTCGACACCGAGGGCCTCGAGGCAGACCGGCGAGCCCATCACGCAGCGGTCGATGCAGGGGCGGTGGGGACACGCGTTGGCGTCGATCACGCCCTCTGCATGGCCGAAGGGGGCGAACCAGACGGGGTTGCCGGAGCCGAAGATGGTGAGCACCGGGCGGCCGAGTGCGGCGGCGGTGTGTGACGCGAAGGAATCGTTGGCAAGCACGAGGTCCGCCATGGCGAGGATGCCCGCCATCTCGCGCCATGAGGGGGTTTCGACAAGCATTTGGCGCGCCCCGCAGGGCCGCGGTGCCTGCTCCCCCGGCGCGGCAATCACGACCACCTCCGGCGACTCGCCGCCCCCAAGCCGCCGCAAAAGCTCCCCGAAGCGCTCCACGGGCCACCGCTTGGTCGGCAGCCGCCCGCCGGGGTGAACAACCAGCACCCGCCTCCCGGCCGCCCGCGCGGACGCAACGCGCGCCGCAACTTCACGTGGCGCCTCCGGTGCCACAAACCACGGCAGCGACGCATCGGGCACCAAATCCAGCGCCTCTGCAAGCTGATCCCACGCCCCGGTGTGCGGTCCGTCGAGCCGCGCAAGCGGCACATTCAAAAGCGGGCGCCCGAGCAACAAGCCGCCCGCCGCCTCAAGCACCCGCCCCGCAAGCAAACGCCGCCGCCGCCACCCGTGCCACGACGCATGGTAATTGCCCGCGGTCATCGGAAACCCT
>CAZGNH010000281.1:0-10497 GCA_964527025.1 uncultured Chthoniobacterales bacterium
GCGCAAGCAGCGTCTTGCCCGTGCCCGGCGCCCCCACCATAAGCACCCCCTTGGGAATGCGCCCGCCCAGTTTCTGAAACCGCTTGGGATCCTTCAGGAACTCAACCAGCTCGGAAACCTCCTCCTTGGCTTCCTCGACTCCGGCCACATCCTTGAAGGTGATCCGGTTTTTTTCCTTCGAGAGCATGCGGGCCTTGCTTTTGCCGAAGGTGAGGGCATTGCGTCCGGCCATTTTGATTTGGGAGCGGAAGAAGAAGTAGAGGATGACGAGGAAGATGAGGATGGGGAGGAAGCCGATGAGGGTCGAGGCCAGCAGGTTCGATTCGGGTTTGATATTCGGGACGATGTTGGCGGCGGCGAAGGCTTCATCGAGGCGGTTGGCGTTGAAGGGCATGTAGACGGGGGTGCGGAATTGCACGGCCGTCTCCTCGGTGGATCCCTCGGGCCTGGCTTTGTAGAAACCGGTGATGGTTTGCGTGTTGCGGCCCTCTTCGACGACGATGTCGACCGGCTTGCCATCACTGGAGAGAATTTTTCCCTCGCGGAGCAGGCGCTCGAAACGGGCGAAGGGAATTTCCTCGACCTGCGTGAGGTTGCCGGTGCGCATGAGGAAGGCCCCGCCGATGAGCGAGAGGGCGATGGCAAAGAGGATGAGTCCCCGCCAGTTCATTTGGGGTTCGTTTCCGCCGGGACCCTTGTCCTGCGGTTGCTTCGGGTTGTCGTCGGCCATGGATGTGTGCAACATCTATCACGCCCTGCCGACGAATGCAAACGCCCGAGCCTCTTTCCCATGCCGCACAGGCGGCTGCCGCCCCCCCCGCCACCCACGACCGGCGCGGGGCTCTCATTGTCTCCCTGCACGATGTGAGTCCGTTGACCCGCCCGCAATGCGACGCCATCCTCACCGACCTTGAAGAAGCCGGCCTTCGCGCGCTCTCGTTGCTCGTGATCCCCGACCACCACGGACGCGCGCCGGTGATGGGGGACGAGGCCTTCCGCGCATGGCTCGGGGCCGGGGCGCGCGGACGCGAGGTGGTTTTGCACGGCTACCATCACCTGCGCGAGGTGCCTCCCGGGGGGGACCGGCCGCTTGCGCGCCTTGTGACCGCGCATTACACGGCCGGCGAAGGGGAATTTTACGATCCGGACACCGGGCGGGCGCGGGCGCTGCTTGCGCGGGGCCTCGAGAGTCTGGCCTGGTGCGGATTTGCTCCGCGCGGGTTTATTGCGCCGGCGTGGTTGCTCGGGAAGGAGGCCCTGATGGCGGTGCGCGGGGCGGGCTTTGATTATACGACACGGTTGGACCGCATCGAGCCTCTGGGGCCCGGGCGGGTGGTCACCCGCGCGCGAAGCCTGGTCTGGAGCACGCGGGCGCGGTGGAGGCGCGGTGCGAGTCTCGCATGGAACGCCTTCCTCTTCGCCGCCCTGCGCAAAGCACCGGTGCTTCGGATCGGCATCCATCCGCCCGACTGGAATTCCCCCCCGGTGCGGCGACAAATCCTCTCGATTGTCGGGCGGGCGCTTGCCCGTCGCCGCGCCTTCACCTATGAAGGCTGGGTGAGCCAAGACCGACCATGAGCGAGGAACCCGCCCGCGCCGACCTTCACGTCCACTCGCGCCACAGCGCGCGCGCGGCCGACTGGCTCCTGCGCAAGCTCGAATTCCCCGCCAGCATGTCGGACCCCCTCGCCGCCTACAACGCCCTCCGGGCCGCCGGCATGGACTTCGTGACCCTCACCGACCACGACACCATCGACGGCTGTCTCGAAATCGCCCACCTGCCCGGCGCCTTCATCGGCGAGGAAGTCACCGCCGTCTTCCCCGAAGACGAATGCAAGGTCCACATCCTCGTCTGGGGCCTCGACGAATCCCAACACCGCGAAATCCAGAGCCTGCGCGAAAATATCCACGACCTCCAAAAATACCTCTCCGCCCGGCAACTCGCCCACGCGGTCGCCCACCCGCTCCACAGCCCCAACGAAAAACTCACCGCCCTCCACATGCAGAAGCTGGCGCTCCTTTTCCGCCACTTCGAAACCCGCAACGGACGCTACCACCACCTCCTCGGAGAAGCCGCCTCGTTCTCGCTCGAAGCCCTCACCCCGCGCAAAATCGAGGAATTCGCCGCCCGCACCGGCCTCGAACCCACCCACCCGGAACCATGGAAAAAGTGCTTCACCGGCGGCTCCGACGACCACGGGGGAACCGCCATTGCGCGGGCATGGACCGTGTCTCCCCCGTGTCGCACCCCCGCGGAATTCCTCGATCACCTGCGCGACGGGCGCTGCCACCCGGAAGGACGCGGCGGAGATCCACTCGTCATGGCCCACGGCACCTACCGCACCGCCTACGACTTCCTGAAAAAGAAATTTGCGATGAAGCCCGGTTCGCCCGGCGCGGGGCTTGTCGAGAAGGCGTTTTCACGGTTCATGGAGGGCAAAGACCCGACCGAATTCACCCTCGGGGAAAAAGTCGGCTTCCTCGCGCAGGGGCTCGCAACCGGCAAAATTTTCGAGATGGCCATGGCCGGAAACACGACGCTCTGGAAGCAGCTCTCGGCGTATTTCTCGAAGCCCGAGGTCCGCGCGGACCTCCTCCGGGAAACCAAGGGGGTTGCCGAGCCCGAGCGCCGCGCGTTCCTCATGGCCAACCGGATGGCCAACCAGCTCGGCTACCGCCTTTTCTCCCAGTTCATCGCCGAAATTGCCTCGGGAAAAATCGTCGAAAGCATCCAGACGATCAGCCCGCTGGCGCCCATTGTCGCGCTGTTGAGCCCGTATCTGCACGCGTTCCGCATGCCCCGGCGCGAGCTTCTGCGCGACATCGTGCGCTCCATGGCCGGGTCGGTCCCCCCGCTGCTCGCAAACACACGCCGCGCCTGGTTCACCGACACCCTCGACGATGTCAACGGCGTCGCCACCACCATCCGGAAAATGGTCGCCGCGGGAGTCTCCGCCGGTCACGACGTGAGCGTCCTTGTCTCACGCTCGTCGGACGCCGACCTCGGCATCCCGCTGGTCAATTTCCCTCCCGTCGGCGAGTTCGAGCTTCCAGAATACGAGCTCCAGAGTCTGAGTTTCCCGCCCGTGCTGCGCATTCTCGACCACCTTGCCGCGGGGAATTATTCAGATGTGATTGTGAGCACGCCGGGACCCGTCGGGTTGTGTGCCCTCTACGCCGCGAAGGCGCTCGGTCTGCGCTCCTGTGGCATCTACCACACCGACTTCCCCCAGTATGTCCGCATCCTCACCGACGACTCGTTCATGGAAACCCTCACATGGGACTACATGCACTGGTTCTACAGCCAGATGGATGTCGTCTACGTGAACTCCGAGGACTACCGGAAGAGCTGGGAGGCGCGCGGCATCCCGCCCGAAAAACTGCGCATCCTGCCCCGCGGACTCGACACCGGCCTCTTCCACACGGCGCGCAAGGATCCGGACTTCTGGACCGCCCGCGGCCTCCGCGACGGCGAAACGGGCATGCTGTATGTCGGGCGCGTCTCAAAGGAAAAAAACCTCGATTTGTTTGTGGCGGTGGCGCGGCGCCTTGAGAGCCTGCGGGTGCGCCCGTTGATTGTCGGCGACGGCCCCTACATGGCCGAAATGAAAAAAATGCTGCCCGGCGGGATTTTCACCGGCTATCTGCGCGGGACCGATCTGGCCGCCGCCTACGCCTCCGCGGACTTCTTCCTTTTCCCGAGCACGACCGACACCTTCGGCAATGTCATCCTCGAAGCCCAGGCGTGCGGGTTGCCGGTGATCGTCTCCGACACGGGCGGTCCGAGGGATCTTGTGCGCCATGGCGAGGACGGATTCATCACCCACGCACTCGACCTGGCCGACCTCACGGACGCCGCCACGCGCATGGCCTCCGGCCCCGCCCTGCGCGCGCGCATGGGCGCCACGGCCAGCCGGCGGGTCAGCGCCCGTGACTGGCCGAAGGCCTTCGAGACCTTCTGGAACCAGTTTCCCGAGTAGCCGCCGCCATGCCGGAATTCGTCCACCTCCACTGCCACACCGAGTATTCCCTGCTCGATGGCGCGATCCGCACCGGGGAGCTTGTCGGGCGCGCGGCCCAGCTCGGCATGCCCGCGGTCGCGATCACCGACCACGGCAACATGCACGGAGCCATCGAATTTTACCAAAAGGCGCGCGCGGCGGGCGTGCGCCCGATCCTCGGCATGGAGGCGTATGTTTCCCCGCGCCCGATCCGCGAGCGCCCCGGCAACAACCGGGACAATTACCACCACATGACCCTCCTTGCCGCCGACAACGAAGGCTACCGCAACCTCGTGAAAATTTCCTCGATCGGCCACCTCGAGGGCTTCTATTACAAACCGCGGGTCGATTGCGAAATCCTCGCCCGCCATGCACGCGGCATCATTGCCCTGAGCGGGTGCCTGCACGGCGACCTCAACGCAAAAATCCTTGCGGGCGACACGGAGGGCGCGCGGGAGCAGGCCGCCGCATGGCGCGGGGTCTTCGGTGCGGACAACTACTTCATCGAGCTGCACGACCACGGGATGGACGCCCAGCGGCGGTGCAATCCGGTGCTTGTGGACATCGCCAAGGACCTTGGGCTTGGGGTTGTGGCGGCCAACGACGCGCATTTTCTGGACCGTTCGCACCATGAGTCGCACGACATCCTGATCTGCATCGGGACCGGGTCGATGGTGATGGACACCAAGCGCCTGCGCTATTCCGAGGAGCTGTATTTCAAGACCGCGGAGGAGATGGCGGCGGTGTTTGACGGGCTGCCGGAAGCCCTCTCGAACACGCTCGCTGTCGCCGAACGCTGCCATGTCGAACTCGAATTCGACCGCCCGAAATATCCGGTCTTCGAACCGCCGGACGGAAAGACGCGCGAGGCCTACATGCGCGAGCTGTGCGAGCAGGGCCTGCGGCACCGCTACGGCGAACGCGCCTCCGACGACCCCTCCCTGCGCGAACGCCTCGATTACGAGCTGGGGGTCATCGAAAAAACCGGCTTCGTGAGCTACTTCCTGATCGTGTGGGACTTCATCCGCCACGCGCGCGAACAGGGGATCCCCGTGGGGCCCGGGCGCGGATCGGCCGCCGGGTCGCTCATCGCCTACTCCCTGGGAATCACCGACATCGACCCCATCCGGTTCGGGCTGATTTTCGAGCGGTTCCTGAACCCGGACCGTATCAGCCCGCCCGACATCGACGTGGATTTCTGCATGAACCGGAGGGGCGAGGTGATCGACTACGTGCGCGGGAAATACGGCGAGCGGTGTGTTTCGCAGATTGTGACCTTCGGGACCCTTGGGGCCAAGAGCGTCGTGCGGGATGTGGCGCGCGTGCTGGGGTGGAGTTACCCGGACGCCGACCGGCTCGCCAAGATGATCCCCGCCGACATCGGCATCACCCTGGCATCGGCCGCGGAAAAAAACCCCGAATTGAAGACAGCCATCGAGACCCAGGAAGCGACCCGCGCGCTCTGGGACCATGCGACGCGCCTCGAGGGACTCAGCCGCAACACCGGCATCCACGCGGCCGGCGTCGTGATCGGCGACCGCGATCTCGACGAATACATCCCCCTGTGCCGCGGCAAGGATGACGAAGTGGTCACCCAATACGCCATGGGCGCCCTCACCGCCCTTGGCATGCTCAAGATGGATTTCCTCGGGTTGAAGACCCTCACGGTGATCGAGAGCGCGGTGGCCATGGTGCGCGCAAACCATCCGCACTTCGAGATCGAAACCATTCCGATGGACGACCCGGCGGCCTTTGCCGTTTACAACCGGGGGGAAACAGTCGGCGTCTTCCAGATGGAAAGCTCCGGCATCACCAACGTCTGCCGCCGCTTCGATGTCCGGTCCATCGACGACATTGTCGCGCTCGGCGCCCTCTACCGCCCGGGACCCATGCAATTCATCGACGATTACATCGACCGCAAACGGGGCCGGAAAAAAATCCAATACGAGCACCCGCTGCTCGAGGAGGTGTGCGCCGACACCCACGGGATCCTTGTCTATCAAGAACAGGTCCAGCGGGCGGCCAATGTGCTCGCCGGATACAGTTTGGGCGAAGCGGATTTGCTGCGCCGGGCCATGGGGAAAAAGGACGCGGCCAAGATGGCCGCCGAACGCACGCGGTTTGTCGAGGGGTGCGGAAAGCGGCACGGCATCCAGCCCGGGGTCGCCGAAGCCATCTTCGGCTTCATCGAGCGCTTCGCCCAATACGGTTTCAACAAAAGCCACAGCGCCGCCTATGGGTGGGTCTCCTACCAGACCGCCTACCTCAAAGCCCGTTTTCCCATTGAGTTCATGGCCGCCCTGCTCACGCACGACGCCTCGACCACCGACCGCCTCGCCGAAATCCTCGCCGAATGCCGCCGCATGGAAATCGCCGTCCTGCCCCCCGACGTGAACGAAAGCGGCTTTGAGTTCACCCCCGTCTCGCACGCCGGACACCCCGCCATCCGCTTCGGCCTCGCATCGGTCAAAAATGTCGGCGCGGCGGCCGTGCGCGCCATCGTCGAGGACCGCCGCCGCGGCGGCCCCTTCACGGGCCTTGGGGACTTCTGTACCCGGCTGGACGCCCGCATGGTGAACCGCAAGGTCGTCGAAAGCCTCGTGAAGTGCGGCGCCTTCGATGCCTTCGGCACATCCCGCGCGCAAACCTTCGCCGGAATCGACAGCGCGATGGGCGCCGCGGCCGGTCTCCAGCGCGACCGCGCCAGCGGCCAGGGAGGGCTCTTCGACGAGGCCTCCTTCTCCACCCCATCTCCCGCCGCCTCCGCCGCCGTCGAGCCATGGCCGAAAAACGAAATGCTCGCCCACGAAAAGGAACTCCTCGGGTATTACGTGACCGGCCACCCGCTGGAAACCTATGCCGGTCACTTCGAAACCGGCAAACTCACGCCCGTCGCCACCGCCCTCTCCACGCGCGAAACCACCTCCGTCAAAATCGGCGGCCTCGTCGTCTCCGCCGAAAAACGCTACACAAAAAAATCCAACCGCCCCTTCGGCGTCGTCATCATCGAGGACTTCTCGGGAAGCATCGAAGTCACCGCATGGGACGAGGTCTTCTCGAAAAGCGCCGACATGCTCCAGCCGGGTACGGCCGTCGCCGCCGCGGTCCGCCTGACGCCCCGCGAGGACACCGTCCGCGCCAGCGCAACGTCCTTCCAAGCGCTCAAGCCGCGCGCCGCGCGCCGCCCGGTGCTCCTGCGGCTTGACCGCTCCCGGCTCACCCGCGAAATCCTCGAGGCCATTTCCCGCGCCGCCGCGGACCATCCCGGCAAACGCCCCCTGCTCCTGGAAATCCTCCCGGTCTCGTCCGGACAACCTCTGCGTCTTCTTGCCTCGGCTGAATTCTCGGTCGCCGAAGAAGCCCCACTGCTCGCCGCAGCCGGCCCCGCACTTGCCGGTTGAGGAGTCCGGAATCCTTGTTGCGGGTTCGTTGCTTTCCGCTACAGCTTCCCCTGCATCGCCTGCTTGGCGAGGTTCTCCAACCGTTGGATGTGGGCCGGTTCGGTGAACCAATTTGCGTTGCGCTCCCCCACGGCGCCGAGCTGGGGCTGTGGCTCCTCGGCATTGACGGCCTTGAGGTAGGCGGAGAGGGTTTGGAACATGCGTTCTGTGTCCTCCGGCCGCTCGGATGAGAGATCCCGGGTTTCCCCGACATCCTTGCGCATGTCGAAGAGCTCGCGCTTCTTGGTGATCCAATTGTAAACGAGTTTCAGGTCGCCTTCGCGATAGGCCGAGTAGGGGGATGTCGGCAAGTGCTTCGCGCCACGGAAACGCAGGAGCGGCCGGTGGAAGACCAGGCCAGGAATCCCGCGTTCGACCTTGCCGCTCCGGTGCAGCAACGGCACGATGCTCCCACCGTCCACCTCGCCGGGCAGCGGCTTTTCCCCGCCCGCCAAATTGTAAAAGGTCGGCAGGAAATCATACGTGGCAACCGGCTCCCGGCAGACAGACCCCGCCTCAATACCCGGCCCGCGGACAAGAAACGGAACCCGGATGCCACCGTCGTAAAGCCACTGCTTGGAGGCGCGCAGAGGATAGTTGTTCGGCAGCCTTTCCCCCTTCTGCGGCTTGCCGGTGCCGCTGCCCTGCAAATGGGCCTCGTAGGCGGGTGTGGACTTGTAGAGACTCCCGCCATTGTCCGAGGTGAAGAAGACATACGTGTTGTCGGCGATTCCCAACTCGTTGACCGCATCGAGCAATTGCCCGACGCAGGTGTCAAGATCCTCGACCATGGCCGCAAACTCCGGCGGCATCATGCGCGGCGGATCCCCCTTCTTCCTGTACTTCTCAAGGGTTTCGGCCCGCGCCTGGATCTGGTCGTGCACCGCATAGTAGCTCACCTGCACAAAAAACGGACGGGATGCGGCAACCTGCTCCCGCATGAAATCCACCGCGCGCCCGGTCACACTGAAACTGAGCTTCGGGTCATCAAAGGGCTCCGCCGCAATCTTGGGAAGTTTGCCCCCCTGTTTCGGATTGAACTTTTCATCCCATGTGAGGAAATCTCCCGTGTGATTCCCGGTGATCCCGTCACTCGCGTTATAGCCAACCTCTTCGGGCGCGGCTTCCATGGCTTCCCCCCACTTGCCAAAATGCGCGCAGGCATACGCCGGGTCCACGGACTTGAGCGCCTCCGGAATGGTCAGGTGTTCCCGCGGGTCGAAGCGGCTCGGGAATTCGGTCCCCCGCTGACGGGCCGTCGTCATGCCGCACTGGATGCTGCGGCGTGTCGGCGTGCAGATCGGTGCCGAGGCATAACCATCGGTGAACCGCATGCCCTCCCGGGCCAGACGGTCCAGCTCCGGTGTCTCAAGATAGGTGCAACCACTTCGGGCATCCTCGGGATCCATCCCAAAGGATTGCTGCGGCCACCCGAGATCGTCGGCCAAAATCAACACAATGTTTGGCGGCTTGGAGGCATCTCCCGCATGCGCCGACATGCCCGCCACCGCCGCGGAAAGCATCCCCGCACAAAAAACCGCCCGGGAGCGGACGCATTGGTTGAAAATCAATGGATGGGATGTCTGTCTGACCATGGTTTTTGTTTTTTTGGGGGTCTCGCTTGCATGGACCTCGCAAAATTACCTGCCTGCACTCCGGCTGACACCCTTGCAATCACTTTGATCGATTTCAAAAATAATGTCAACCGGTAACTGCTTGGGAGTTCCCCGGGGTCTGAAAAATCCACGGTTTTTCCTTTTGACAGATCCGGGATTTTTGTTAGGTTTACCGTTCCCTTCGGAAAAGTTTCTTTGGGAGGCGTGGTGTTTCGCAGATGCGGAGCGGAACGCCGAACGGGAAACTTGGACGCTGGGAAACACGACTGGTGACTTCGTTCTTTCCGGAGGGCCGGAGCCCGCAAGGGTCTCACACGCCCATGTAGCTCAGTTGGTAGAGCACGTCCTTGGTAAGGACGAGGTCACCGGTTCAATCCCGGTCATGGGCTCCACCGGAAACAATCAGGACCCGCCAAACACTCAACACAAAAACAAAGATGGCAAAAGAACAGTTCAAAAGAGACAAGCCGCACGTCAACATCGGCACGATCGGCCACGTTGACCACGGGAAAACCACACTCACGGCCGCAATCACCTCGGTGCTCGCCAAATCCGGCGGGGCCCAGGTGAAAAAGTACGACGAGATCGACGCCGCACCGGAGGAAAAAGAACGCGGCATCACGATCAACACGGCCCACGTCGAATACGAGACGGGCAACCGGCACTATGCGCACGTGGACTGCCCGGGCCACGCCGACTACGTGAAAAACATGATCACCGGCGCCGCCCAGATGGACGGAGCCATTCTGGTGGTCAGTGCGGCGGACGGTCCGATGCCGCAGACCCGCGAGCACATTCTGTTGGCCCGCCAGGTGGGCGTGCCGGCCATGGTCGTCTTCATGAACAAGACCGACATGGTGGACGACAAGGATTTGCTCGAGCTGGTCGAGATGGAAGTCCGCGAGCTGCTGAGCAAATACGAGTTCCCGGGTGACGACATTCCGATCATCAAGGGCAGTGCCCTCAAGGCCATGGAAGGGGACGCGGAACACGAGAAGGCGATCACCGACCTCATGGCGGCGGTCGATGAATACATCCCGCAGCCCGAGAGGCCCAAAGACCAGCCGTTCCTGATGCCGGTCGAGGACGTGTTCAACATCGAGGGCCGCGGAACGGTGGCCACGGGACGCGTCGAACGCGGCATCCTCAAAAAGATGGAGGAGGTCGAGATCGTGGGCATCCGCGACACCAAAAAGACGACGGTTACCGACATCGAAATGTTCCGCAAGCTGCTGGACACCGCCGAAGCCGGCGACAATGTCGGCGTCCTCCTGCGGGGCGTCAAGAAGGACGATATCGAGCGCGGCCAGGTGATCGCCAAGCCGGGCACCATCACACCGCACAAGAAATTCAAGGCGGAGGTGTATGTGCTCAGCAAGGACGAGGGGGGGCGCCACACGCCGTTCTTCTCAAACTACCGCCCGCAGTTCTACTTCCGCA
>CAZGNH010000282.1:0-16671 GCA_964527025.1 uncultured Chthoniobacterales bacterium
GACCGTCTCCCGCGTCCACGGCCCGGTGATATGGCGTCCGCCGCTGATCACCGGGCTCTCGCCGCGATACGCCGCCCAGACCACCGGCCAGGTCTGCGCCAGACGATTCGAGGTCCGGCCGAAGCCGCCGTCTTCGGCATGGAAACGCCAGGGCTCGTCCAGTTCGTAGCGGCCAGCGCGCAGTTCAACGCGGATCTCCGCAGGCTCTTGGAGGCGAGCCTTGATCTGGCGCACCGCCGTTTGGGCGGCAGCCAGGGAGCGCAGCGGCCCGTCGGTGCCGGCCGTGTTTGCATCGGGCGAGCGCCCCGACCAGGCGTCGTTGCCGGCGGGAGCAAGATAGATGAGGGTTGTGTTCATGGGTTCATCCGGGGTTATTATGGTTTATTGGGTCCTATGGACAGTGTGGAGTGAGTTTTAAATTCCCGGCATGACATTGCCGCCGCAGACCGGCAGATAGACGCCGGAGATGAAAGCCGCGAGGTCGCTGGCCAGAAAAGCGACCGCGTTGGCGATGTCCTGGTCCTCGCCGCGGCGGCGGAGCGGAACGCTGCGCTCGTATTCCTCCTGCCGCTCTGTGCCCTCGGCCCGCGACTTTTCGCTGATCATCCAGCCCGGAGCGACCTGATTGACCGTGACGCCGTGCCCGCCAACCTCCTTCGCCAGACAGCGCAGCACGCCGTCCATCCCGCGCTTGCCCGAGACATAGGCGGATTGTCCCGGTGCGTTCTGCATCGCGCATTCGGTGTTGATGGCAATGACGCGCCCCCATTTCTTCTCGATCATGCCGGGAACGAAGGCCTGCGCCATGTGCACGTTTTGCAGCACGCAGCTTTCAAACTGCGAGCGGTAGTCCGCCGGGGATTGCCGCAGCACATTCGTCCACGTGTATTGGATCACCGCGTTGTTGACGATGATGTCCGGCACACCGAGTTTGCGGTGAATCTCGTCCCGCATCCGCAACACGTCCGCCTCCAGGGTCACATCGGCCTGCACGACGCATGCGGCCGACAGCTCCCCGGCCTTGTTGGCGGCCTGGTGATAGTGAGCCGCCACGCGTGCGCCGCAGTCGGACAAGGTCCGGGTGATCACGCGTCCGAGTTCCCCGGTCGCGCCCGTCACCACGGCAATCCGTCCTGTGAGATCGATATTCATGTTCTGCAAGGACGCTTGGTCATCTGGTGTTCTCCTGGGAGAAGGCGGTCCAAAATGTCTGCCCCCAAGGGCTGGCGGGGGTCATTCCATTATCCTGCATTTGCTTTGTGGCGGGTGACACCAAGGGAAGAATGGTCATAGTTTGGTTATTGACTTCCTTTTCTCCATAGGCAAGCGTTAATTTCCCATGGCTGTCGCAATTTTTTTTTGAGATTTTGCTCGACGGGCTTGCTGGCAATGGTCTATCAGGCATTTTGAACACACCTTCCTGCTACCATTTATGAGACCTCTCAGTCTTCCTTGCTTTCTCTGCAACACGGAAAATTCGGGTATTTACAGCAGATGAAATTCGGGGTGGCCCCCTGGCGGCAACCATGCAAAACCTCACGGCCATCTGCTTGATCTTTTTCTACAAGGCTTTGTCGTGCGGGCAGTTGTATATGGCATCGAATACACTCCAGCCCTCCCTCCTCGCCTTGAGTAAAGTATGATCCTGCGCTGCAATTGTATCACGACGTTTTGCAAAGTTACGGCTTAGTCGCCCCATCTTTTTTCCAAGCCGAAGCAAAGAGAAGTCATGAGTCTGGTATCAGCCAAAGCCGGCGAACTTATTGCCGGCGAGTCGGACCGGGAATTTCCCTTTTGGGGTAGCTTGCGCAAATATTTCGGGAAGCACTCCGGTCTTCTTCTACTGGCAGTCCTGCTCAACGCGGGGGTGGGGTTGGCCATCACAGCGGGGAATGCCATGCCCAAGTATTTAACCGATTCCGTTTTGCTTTCCGACTCCCCGGGTTCCGAGAAACTTCGGGATGGAATTGGTATCATGGTGGCATATGCCTTGGTCTTGATCTTGGGAAGGGTCGGACTCTGGCATTTGAGTCTGCGCCTTTTTGCGAAAGCGACCACCACCGGGTTGGCAGATTTGCGGGTGGCTTTCTTCACCCACGTGCATTTCCTGTGTCTGCGGTTTCACCAACAGAAGCGGTCCGGGGAATTGTTGAGCTATCTTTTCGGCTCACCGCTGGGAGGCTTGCAGCAGTTTCTCGCCCAGAGCGTGCTGATGGTGCCCTTTTCGTTTTTCACCCTCCTGTCCACCCTGGTGCTGGTGGGTTCCTGGAACCGCCTTCTGGCCGCAGTTTTGCTGGCGGGCCTGCTTTTAAACGGCTGGATCGCGGGTCGTGCGCTGCGCCGGGTGAAAAAGTTGAACCTCGAATACCAACATTTGGAAAGTCTGGTTTCGGGAAGCACCTCGGAATTTCTCCGAGGGCAAAAGGCGGTCAAAATCCTCGGTGCGGAAGCCGTGGTGACCGAACGTTTCCGTGCCGAGGCCGAGTCCATCGGCCGCAAAAACTACGACGTGCAGGTGGGAAGCCATCTCGAACAAGTGCGGTCCGAACTGCTGCAAATTTTCATCTACGGGTTGCTCGGGGTGACCGGGGTTTGGCTGTTCACGCGCGGGGAGATCACGGTGGGGGAACTGGTCGCGACCCTGGCCTCCTGCGCGGCGATCCAGCCGCTGGTGGGCATGTTGTTTCAATGCGCCTTGGCGCTTGGGGCGGCCCATGCGGCAGTGAACCGGATCGAATTCATTTTTGCCTGCACGACTTCCACCCCTGTCGCCCCCAGCGCTATGCGCTCCGTCCCCGCCCGTCCGGAGATCTCGCTCAAGGAAGTGCGCTTTGCCTACCAGTCCGTTTCGGTTCTCCAGGGCATCTCTCTGTCCATTCCCCACGGCCTAAAAGTCGCCCTCGTGGGAGCGTCAGGGTCCGGGAAAAGTACGGTGGTCTCGCTGCTGCTGAGGCTTTACGACCCGCAGGGTGGGCGGATTCTGCTGGGGGGCAATGATCTTCGCTCCTATGACCTGGCATCCCTGCGGAAATCCTTCGGCGTGGTGCCCCAGGAGACCTTTCTCTTCAATGCGACCCTGCGGGAAAACCTGCGGCTGGCCGCTCCCGAGGCCACTGATGGCGAGGTCTTGGAAGCCCTGCGCCGCGCCAATGCCATGGAATTTGTCGAAAAGCTTCCCGAGGGGCTGGACTCCCGGATCGGGGAGGACGGCACCACCCTCTCCGGCGGGCAGCGACAGCGCCTCGGCATCGCCCGCGCCCTGGTGCAGAATCCGCCGATCCTGATCTTCGACGAGGCCACTTCAGCTCTCGACACCGCCGCCGAGAAGGTCGTCACCCAGACCCTCACGGAAATCCTCAAAGACCAGACCGCCTTGATCATCGCACATCGGCTCTCGACCATCCGTTTCTGCGACCGGGTGGTCGTCTTCGACCATGGACGCATCGTCCAGGAAGGCGCATATGCGGAGCTGGCGGGATGTCCGGGGGCGTTCCTCGATCTACTCGAAGCGCAGCAATTCCGGCAGGGGGGAGGAGAATGAGCGTATTGGACTGGACTTATCTGGAATTCACCGAGCGTCCCCTCTCGGACTCCTGCTGGAGCGTGCAGACCGGACCGGACGGGCGCGTCTACATCGCTTGCTGCTGCGAGTTCACCGGCGGACAGTCCGCCACCCTGGTTCGCTATGACGAAGAGGCTGACCGGCTGGAATATTTGTTCGACGTGGACGAGGCGACCGGGGACCTTCGCGACAGCGGGCGGGCCACGCAGTGCAAAATCCACGACAGCCTCGTGCCGGAGCGCTCCACCGGCATTCTCTACGCCGCCACCCACCTCAGTGGCCCCCCGATCGGCGAACAATCCTACAACCCCTGGGCGGCCTGGCACGATGCACGGCGCGCCTTCCGCGGCGCGTATCTGCTGGCCTACGACACCGCCGCCGACCAGCTTGTCTCCTCCACGCTGATGATCCCACGGGAGGGCTGCCGCTGCATGGCCCTCGATGAAGAGCGGCGGATTCTCTATGCGCTGACCTATCCCCGGGATCATTTCGTGTCCTACGATTTGCGGACAGGCCGCCTCACCGATTACGGCCGCGTGGGGTCGGTCAACAATCAGTGTATCGTAGCGGACTGTCTCGGACGGGTGTTTTTCTTCGCCGACAGCGGGCGGATGATGCGCTTCGATCCCGAACGGAGGCGCCTCGAGGAGCTGCCGCTGGTGTATCCGCATGCCGGGTATCAGACGGCCTGGCACGGTGTGCTCTACGACGCGGCGGCGGACCCCCTCTCCGGTGGCTTTTTTTTCGCACCCTGGAAGGGGCATCCCCGTCTGGCCCGCTACTGGCCCCATGAGGGGCCCCACGGACGCCTCGAGGATCTCGGTCCGCTCACCCAGGACCGCGACGAGAGCGTTCCCATCACCGTGAACCTCGACCATGTGGGCGGACTGCTCTCCGACGCGGAGGGGGGCCTGTATTTCACCCGCGCTTCCTGGGCGCCGGGACAGGAGGCGGTGAAACCGGAATGGTCCGTGGCCGAGCTTTGCCGTCGCAGTCCTTCCGGCACGGTTGAAGTTCTGGGGCAGCTTCAAAGTGAACGCGGGGGAAACCATTACGTCTCCAGGACGGCGGTCACATCCAGAGGAACCCTGATTCTGGGGAAAATATTAACTGCTCCAGCCGGAGTTTATCGGGTGAAAACATCCGGGCTGCAGCGGACCCTCGCCCCGGCGGAATACCTGAGGAGCTGGGGATGAACGCGCCGATTCCGAAACCCCAACCCCTCTTCGTGACCGAGGGCTTTTTTCTTGCGCTCCCACCGGCCTTCCCCGGCGTTTCCGCTCCGCCGCCCCTGGAGGAAAGCCGCCTCACGCGCCTGGCGGTGTGCGGAGACGGGGTGGTGTTCGCCGCTGCCGCGGGGCCCGATCCCCTGATCTTCCAGTTCATGCCCAAGGCCCCAAACGGCTACGCCCTTTCCTGGCGGGAAGACGGAGACGAAGTTCTCGGCATGGAAGTGCTGACGCTCGGACGCCTGGACTACCTCGCCCTGCTCATCCGTTGCGGGCAAGAGCTGCGGCTGGTGCTGCGTCAGCGGGTCTACGCCTCCGAGGGCATCCAGGAATGGTGGGCTGTCCTTCCGGACTTCCGGCATGAATTGCGGCTCGGCCCGGGATCATCCGCCAGCTTGGCGGCGGACGGAAAGCCCGGGCATCTGCTGGTCGCGGCGGCCACCACCCTCTGGACCGTGCGGGCGGAGGTGGAATCCGGATTCGTGATCATGGACCGCCAATCCCATGGCGGGGGCGAACTCTTCCGTCTATCCCCGGAATGCGTCGTGCTGCTGGACCGCTGCGGCGGCACCTTCTCTCTCCTGGAAAACGGTGTCCCCGCGCCCGCCCAAGCTCTGCCGGAACTCAGAGATGCCACCGCGTTTGCGCGCGCCAATGGACACATGCTCTGGGCTACCCCTTCTGGTCAGATTCACGCCTGGAGCCCTTCGCACCTCGCCCCGGATCGGCTGGGAAGCATGGGCCTCGCGCCCGTCACCGCGCTGGCTTCGCTGCCGGACGGACGGATTTTTGGCTTCGCGGGAAAGGAAATCGCTCATTGGTTCTGTCTGGAGCCCGGAGCGAAGGAGGCCTGCGATCTGGGCGTGGCGGTTTCCGTTCTCTCGGCCCGGCGTTATGGATTCGAATTTTCCGCGATTTTGCCCGGACCCGGTGGGGAACTCTACTGCGCCGAAAGCGACCGGGGCGGCCATCTGTGGATGTATCTCCCTTCGACAAAAGCTTAAGGAGTCAGGTTCGCCCTGACCCCAGCCCTCGCTACACCCTTTATTGATATTGTAGCCCAATTGTCGGCTGATTGGGAGGTGCTCATAGGCTGTGTGCGAGGTTGATTTTCTGTGTTCATTGTAAAGGTCCGCAGGGAAACTCAGCGTGGATACCGGGTCGACTGCAACCGCCTGCCAGTTTTCCCCACCAGTTTCGTGCCATTCAGCCAAGCCTCTGCACCCTCCGGGACATAAAAACCCGGCAAAATTGAACCCGTCGGGCGTGAACCTGTCGAGGCTTTTTGAAGTTCATTTGTTCTCGGGTGCTGCGGGATTATGGAGTTTCAAGGCGAGATTGATTTCGTGGACACACTGGTTTGCATGGGCTTTGCTGCGGCCTCATCGAGAAGGACTTGGGTAACGCATTCTTCCACGTAACGGACTCCACGCCCGTCGCGGATGGCCTCGCGAAGATTTGTTTCCGCATTTTTGATGAATTTTTCGCGAAGTTCTCCCGGCAGAGCATGCGCCGTGCGGCGGATCATTGTCACATAATCCAGTTCCCGCAGCGGGGGCAAACTGAGAATTTTCCCGAATCGATTTATCAATTCTGGAGGAAGGACGGTTTTCATTCCATGAGGGCTCGGGGTGTTTTCTGCGAAGGTTGTTTCTGCGGAAAATCCCAAACTTCTTGGCCGGTAGTCCCAAAGGTTCTGGAATGCGCCAGCGGCCACGATGAGCGCATTGCAGCGAAGGTTCATTTGAGCCTTTGCCCAAAGTGCTAGAGATGAAACCTCACTCTCGGGATCACTGATTTCGATTTCTGCTGGCAAATCTCGGTCCAAAAACTGGAACATTTCGGCTCGCATGTGTGTCCCCCAAAGGCTCGTTTCATTAGTTTCATTGAGTAATTTGTCGGCTTCATCCACGAAGATCAGGCATTTGCCGTCTTGTTTTGAAAGCCATCTGGCGATTTCGTGACAGGTCTCTTTTCCTCGCCCGTCCGCCACAATCCACCTGGTTGACCATACGGTGAGGAGAGGCCAACCCAGAAATTTCCCCAAAGCCCGGACCAAGTGGCTCTTCCCGTTGCCCGTGGGCCCCACGAGTAGAGTGTGCCATCGCGGCAAAACAGGAAGGGAGAACCAATTTTCTTTTCCGAAAGCACGAGCTGTGGTGATGAGCTGGCGGAATATTTCTTGTTGGTGAGGGAACACGAGGCCTGGGTTTTCAGGCTTCGGTGTTGTGGGAACAGTTTCTGCAGTGGCGGGTTCTGTTTCAGGTTCCGGGGGCAGCTGCGTTAAGAGATCGGCAATGGCCTGCGCGGTGGTGTCCATATTTTTTCCAATGAGATCGATGGCGAATGCGGCGAGGAGAGCGTTTCCGCCGTCCATGACGTGAGGGTTTTGATGCTTTGTTGAGCCATCCGGAGAATCCGGTTTGCATCATTATTGCTCCAGGGACTTGCGTTTCATTTCCCAGTCTTCTTCGATTTCCCTTTGGGTGGCTTGCGCGCTCTCTTTGAATGCTCGCAGGAACAGTTCCTGGTCGTTGGCGAAGGGGCTATTTTCAATCAGTGCTTTGGCCCCAGCATTGCGAATAGCTTCTCTCGACATTTTCCGGGGAGTTCCTCGATTTGATTTCCTCAGGTGCCTTGAGAGCTATCTGGAAACCATGCGGTGGATGGCTTTGCTGACGCGAGTCACGATTTCGAAAACACTGATGACCGTCCGGCCGACAGCGTAAAAGGCAAGCATGATTGTGTGGTAAATCACGCTGAGGAATCCCCAGAAAACCCAGGTCCAGAAAGCCGCAAAAACGATGATGACGAATATTGCAAGGATAGTGTTCATTTCCCCTCCCCTTCCCGTTTCCAGTGAAAGAGAGAGGAGTGGCGACAGCCACGTATCGCGGCGCTCATTTTTCTGACCGCGGAGAGACAACGAATGGATAAGCCAACTTGGACGCAAATATTTTTCCTTGATGGGGAAATCGCTCATTGAAGCGGTGCGCGACTCGCTGTATGCGGCGAAGATCTGTTCGTATGCTCAGGGGTTCGCGCTCATGCGCGCCGCATCGGAGGAGCAAAAGTGGAGTCTCAATTTACGGATCGAGGAGCAGGTTCGGCAGCGCGGCGTCGCGAGCGAACGCCTCCTTGATGCGCAAAACTACTGGCGCAAGATCGTGGTCGAGGCCGCGCTCTCTGGCCTGGCGATCCGGCGTTCTCCGCGTCGCTGGCTTATTTCGACAGCTGCCACAGCGCACGGCTTCCGGCGAACCTGCTACAGGCCCAGCGTGATTATTTCGGCGCCCATACCTACGAGCGGACCGACACACCGCGCGGAAAATCTTTCCACTACGACTGGGGCGGCGACCGGAAGCATCGCGACATTTAACACCCCGCACGCCCAATGCGCTTCACCATCCGCAACGCCAAAGACTGCCATTACGAGCTCGTTTCTCACTGGGAAATCATGGTCCGCCTTGACCCCGGAGAAGCCGTGCGGCAATTCACCGCACAACGTCGCGTGAGGGCTGCGCAAATGCCTCGGGCTCACCACTGCGGTCGCCACCGCTTCGGACGAAGTGCCGGGATTGACTTCCCATGCCGATTTCTCAAAAATCGCCCATGCCTTCCCGTAAGTTCAACCTCAGCGGAAAAGGGGTTTTCTCACTGCGCCAAAGTTTGCTCGACCTTTGCAAGTCCCATCAGTGGCCGACGCTGGAGCCCCTTCCGGTAACCCGGTTTCTGGGCGATAACTTCGGGATCTCCAATGTCAGCGCCTTCCGCATTCTGAACGAGCTGAGCGATTCCGGCCAGCTTTGGCGTGCCGCGAATGGTCGCTATTTTCTGTCGGAAGCGCGCCGCTTGCTGGAAAAGCCCGCGCCGGTGGCGTGCCTGATCCGCAGGCTCGAACGCTGGACCGAAGTCGGCCGCGAAATCATGCTGGGTGTGGATGATGCCTGCGGGGAGCTTGATCGCGCCATGCTGCTCGTGCATGATCGGGTTCTCTTCCGGCAGGGTGATCCCAATGCCCCCACGGCGATCGGACCCGATGTAGAGCTGCGGCAGAGCATGGAGGATTTCCTCCTCGTCCATTCCGGGCGGATCGGAGGAGTCGTTCTTGACGAGTTGTGGCCGGAACGGGTTCTGGTGGGATTCAAGAACCGCATCCAGCGGGGCGTTCTGCTTTATCGCAGCACGAAGCTGCCGTTTCTCGGCTGCGTTTCTGCCGATGTGAAAGGCGCTGCACGGATCGTTGTCAACCATGCCGGGCAGAACCGATTCGAAAAGCTGGCGATGCTGCTCCCGTTTCGCGGCTACCAGCCATCGGACGAAATGGTCCATGCGCTGCTGGCGGCCGCGAAAGGCCGATTTGGAAAGCCCCCGGTGATCACGCTCGATTCGCCCGCCGCCCTCAAAGGCTTGCTGGCCGGATTGCAGAAAGAGCACCGGAGAACTCTGCTGGTTGCCACAGAGGACAATGCCGCAGTCGCGGTGCTCGACGCTCTCCGCCAAGCCGGCATCGCTGTCCCTGGGCGGGTTGGGCTCGTGACAACCATGGGCAGCCGGATTGCCTTGGACCGTTCGATGACGGCTGCCGGATTCGATTTTCGCCTGATGGGTGCCGAGGCGGCACGAATGGCGATCGGCGGCCCTCTGCAACATCTAAAGCTCCCTGCAGCTTTCTCTCCCGGCACCACCGCATAATTTGTCGTCAGGATCCCTTGACGTAACAGATATGTCTTGTTACATTTTCAAGCTCTGATTTCCATGATCGTCCTCGCCGCCGCCGCTCACCCCGATGACATCGAATTCATGATGGCCGGGACGCTCCTGCGCCTCAAGGATGCGGGGTGCGAAATCCATCTCTGGAACCTCGCCAACGGGTGCTGCGGCTCGGCGACGCTTTCGCGCGAGGAGGCCATCGCCGTCCGGTGGCAAGAGGCGCAGGGTTCCGCGAAGCTTGCGGGAGGCACCGCGCATCCGCCTCTCTTTGATGATCTCGGGCTTTTTTACGACGCGCTCTCGGTAGCCCGCGTGGCGGCGGTGATCCGCCAAATCCAGCCGGACATCATCTTGACCCAGTCGCCGCAGGATTACATGGAGGACCACCAGAACACGACGAGGCTGGTTGTCACGGGTGCGTTCACCAGGGCGATGAAAAACTTTGTCACGAGCCCGGATGTCGCGATTTACGACAAGCCGGTTGCCCTCTATCACGCGCTGCCTCACGGGCTCAACAACGCGCTCCGCCAGCCGGTCGCCCCGCATTTCTTCACCAACATCGGCCCGGTGCTCGCCCGCAAGCGCGCGATGCTCGCCTGCCATGCCTCACAAAAGGAATGGCTCGATGTCACGCAGGGGATGGACGCCTACCTCGACGAAATGGAGCGCATGAGCGCGGAAGTCGGCCGCATGAGCGGAAAATACGAATTCGCCGAAGGCTGGCGCCGCCACTCGCATTTGGGCTTTGGCTCCGAGGATTTCGACCCGATAGCCAACCTTCTTAATACATAATTCTTCAACCTTAAAACTCAACAAACTATGCCAAGACCAATCAGCAAACTTGCTCCCGCCTGGTGGGATTACACCACACTTGAACCCGATCTCCTCGCCGATGCGGCGCGCATTGACGAAAAGAAACTCAAAGGCCTTTCGCGGCCGGGGTTCACGATCCATTTCTACGACACAGTCCAGGAGTTCTACTCTGCCGAGGCGCTGGAATACATTGACGCCTGGCGGCAGAGCACGCCGGACAACCCGGCCGGCATCTGTGGCCCGATCGGGCCAACCGAGCAACTACCGGTCGTTGCCCGGATGGTCAATGCCCTCGGGATTAATCTCAAGAAGCACGACGCGCATTTCTGGGGCATGGACGAATGGGTCATCGACGGGAAGACCGTGGACACGACGCATCCGCTATCGTTCGCCAAGGCGGACAAGGACCTTTGTTTCAACCGGATCGACAAGGCCCTGCGCATCCCCGAGAAGAACCTGCATTTTCCCAGCGGCGACCTCGACGCCTACAGCAAGAGCTACGACGAGATCCGCTGCGTGGTCATGCAGGGCGGGCAGGGCGAGATCAAGCACTGGGCATTCAACGACCCGATTCCCCGCACCGGAAAATATAAAGACGCCCCGCCGAGCCCCGCTGATTACCGCAAGCTCGGAACCCGCTTTGTGAAGCTGCATCCCGTCACGATCACCCAGAACGCCCGCACCAGCGGCGGCGGGAATGTGGCGCTGGTGCCGACCGAGGCTGCGACCGTCGGCCCGCGCGAAACTTGGAAAGCGGAGAAGGTGTCTATCTGGCATCCCGGCCACCACGACAATCCGTTCGGCCTGCGCCTCAGCGCGTTGATGATCTCGAAGAGAATCCCGGATTCCAGTGTCCCGATGTCGCTGCTTGCAGATCACCCGAACGTTCACTTCCATTACCTGCGCTCCGGGATCGGAACCGTCGCGGTGGAGATGCATTGAAAATCATCTGTCCAATTCTCGCCGAGTTTGACCTCGGAGATCGCGATGCGATCCGCGCCGCTTTTGCCGATGCGCCAACCCTGCAGATGCAGCAGGCGTGGCGCGACGCGCCCGAAGAACAATTCCTCCCCGCCCGCGTGAGAATCGGATGGCGCGCGGATCGGTTCCTCGTTTTTGGCGAGCTGGTAGACAACCTGCTTTTCACTCAGTCCACGGAAGACAACCAGCTCCTGTGTAGCTTTGGTGATGTTTTTGAGATTTTCCTGCAGGACTCAGAAGGGGAGCGCTACGCCGAGTTCCACGTCGCGCCGAATGGCAGGCGGCTGCAGCTTTTGTGGCCCGATGTGGCGACCATTCGACGGGTCGGAAAGAAAGAAGTATCCCTTGATGAACTGAAGGTTTATGAGCCGATCTTCGACTTCTCCCAGTGGTCGGAAGGCAACACATGGTGCATCTGCGCCTCCGTGCCCGGTTCCTCCATTCTGCCCGTCTGCACGTCCCTGTCTGGCCGGAAATGGCTGGCTTCGTTCAGCCGTTATGACTACACGTCGGCCGAGGAACCTCCCGTCCTCTCCTCGACCTCGCCCCACGCCGAACCCTCCTTCCACCGCCTGCACGAGTGGGCAGAGGTGTTATTTGTACAGTAAGGCGAATGGAATGCCCTCCTCTGCAAACTCCCGCCGATTCCCGGCGGAATCTGGGATCGCATTCCGCTTTTCTGGCATTCCAATTGGGAGCTTGGCTGGCGTTCACGATTTTCTCGTTTCCCTCGAAATGGGTGATGCAGGAAACCATTCCGCGAACTGGCGTGGTAGAATACATTTATGAACCGCGATCAAATCAGCCAAATTGTTAGGCAAGTCCTGAAGGATAACGGAGGAAATGCCCTACCTGACTCCCGTTCGGCGGGTTTACCGATTGCCCAGAATGCCAGCCCCTCCCCACGCACAAGCCGCGCGGCAGTGCTCATCGGCAAGGGCCGGGTCGAGATGCGGGATTTTCCCATCCGGGACATCACCGATGACGAAATGCTCATCCGTGTGGAAGGCTGCGGGATTTGCGGGACCGATATCCATGAATTCAAGGGCGACCCCATGGGCCTCGCCCCTCTCGTCCTTGGCCACGAGGGCACAGGCGAGATCATCCGACTCGGCGCGAATGTCAGTCAGGATAGCGGTGGGAAGAGGGTCCGACTCGGAGACCGGATCGTGACCAGCGTGAATGCCTGCGGGAAGTGCGACGCCTGCCTCTACACGCCGGGGCGTCTCAATCTCTGCGAGAACCTCAAAGTTTACGGGCTGCTGCCCGACGACGAAACCCACCTCAACGGATACTTCGCCGAATATCTGATCGTGCGGGCCGACTCGACATTTTTTGTGGTCAACGATCTGAGTCTGGAATTGCGGATGTTGATCGAACCGGCGGCGGTTGTCGTCCACGCTCTGGAACGGGCCAAGCTCACCGGGCTTGTCAATTTTCGAAGCCGGGTGCTGGTCCAGGGATGCGGGCCGATTGGCCTACTGATGGTGGCCGCCGTGCGGGCTGCGGGCGTCCAACATATTGTGGCACTGGATGGTGACGACAGCCGGTTGGACATGGCCGGAAGGATGGGGGCCGAGCATCTGATCAATCACAAAAATTATGCTGGGGTTCCGGAGTTGGTCACGGCGGTCAAAGCTGCCACCAAGGGGCGCGGCGCGCATCTGGCATTTCAGTGCACAGGAGTTCCCACGGCGGTTTCCAACATCTGGAAATACGTGCAACGGGGAGGCGGCATCTGCGAGGTGGGATCCTTTGTGGACAGCGGCTCCTGCCCGGTGAACCCTCATCACGATATCTGCGCCAAGGAGATTACGCTGGTCGGATCCTGGGTCTACACCGTCGACGAGTATCCCATTGCCTACAACTTCCTGCGCCGTGCCCAAGGCATCGGGCTTCCGGTGGAGAGCCTGATCACGCATCGCTTTCCGCTGGAGCGAATCGAAGAGGCCTTCGATATCAACATTCGTCAGCAAGGACTGAAAGTTGCAATTCTTCCCGCTCAAGTAGTCCACGGCGGCGAGTGAGGTTGGTTGAGGTTTCTGAAAGCTTTGGCGCGGTCTCTACCTTCACGGGGGTGAAGGGACAGGCAGGTCTGTTCTGGGGGGAATACTTCGCTGCTACTCCTCCCCCGTCCCGCCCCTCCCGAGCTTCGTCTTCACGCTCGCCGCCACCGGCACCACCTTGTCGATCTCCATATTCTCGTCCGCCGAATACAGCGTGTGGCGTGCGGTGTGGAATTCCTTGGTCGGCTTGAACACGGCCTTCGCGCTGAGGGCAGCCCCGGCGTTGTGACGGGCGAACAGGGCTTGGAGTTCGCCGATGATCTCCTCGGCGGCGGATTCCGGGATCCGGTCGCCTTTAATCTTCAACTCGAAGCTCTGCTTGAAGAACGCGGCTCCCTTCTCGCCGGTCACGCGCAGGATGGCGACATCGTCGGTCGTGCCCCGGTAGGAGTTCGAGAACCCGACCCGCACGAGCTTGTCACCGGCTTTGGCTTCAACGGATGAGGCGACGGCCATCTGGCCGGAGTAGTGGGCGAAGTAGAACGGCTTCGCGATGGCGATCAGTTCCCCTTTGCTGATCTCGAGGGCACCGCTGATAGCCTCAACCTGTTCACTCATTTCGAGAATGCCTTCGACGAGCGCGGCCACCTGTCCATCTGGATCTGGCAGCTCGGGATACGTCTTGGCGGCTTTGGCGGCTGGTGCCGTGGTTGCGATTCCCGCGAGGTTGATCCGCTTGAGCCCGGCTGCGGGAGCGACCGGGGCGGCAGTTGCTGTCGATGATTTGGTTTTCATACCGCCATGAGCCTCGTTCGCGCCGCTCGCGGGAATCCATCGCTGATGGGGGTGCTTGGAGGGTGCGGGCGGATTCCGGTTTTCAAATCCGAAAGGGTCTGCCTATCCTGCTGCTCCGCACAACCTTCCCCGCCATGTCCAACCTCACCAAACGCGATCTCGTGATGCAGATCAGCAAGGAAACCGGAATCATTCAGGCGGAAGTTTTCACGGTCATCCAGCAAACGCTCGACACCATCACCGCCGCCCTGGCCACCGGGCGGGACGTGGAACTGCGGAACTTCGGCGTCTTCGAGGTCCATCTGACAAAATCTCGCATTGGCCGCAATCCGAAGAAGCCGGAGAAGGACGTGACGATTCCTGCCCGGGCGACCGTGAAGTTCAAAACTGGAAAAATCATGCGCCAGCGGGTTCTCCTGCGAACCCAGGAACTCAGCAAGAAGTAGGCTTCAATTCACGAAGCGATGCTTGATGGCCGCCCTGCACTCCTCCGTGTCGCTTCGCAACTGCACGGGATACGGCGCATTGCCCCGGTTGCTGCGCTTTCGCGCACCCTTCGGGCAGCCCTTGGCTGGCTGTCTCCCTTCGGTCGGCTCATCACAACTCCCGCTCGATCGTGAGCCGCTGGCCGTGCCGATTCCACATGGCTCCGGTGGGCGTGTGAACGAGCGCCCGCCAACCATTGAACTTTGGCTCGGCGAACCAGACGCCGGATTTCTTCGGGGCAAGTTCCAGCTTCCCGCCCCGGATCGGCCGCGCCGGGAACGTGGGTGGATGCGTCGGGATGGGAACGGATTTTGCGTGTATCAGGCTTTGGTGGCTCATTTGGCGGGCGGCTGGTAGTTGGGTGAGGCGTCTGCGAAAACGAGGCCCGTTCCAAACCCGAGGGCATAGCGGGCAGCGGCGAGTGTGGCTCCGGTGGTTGCAACGTTGTCCACGAGGAAGATCGGCGGGGCAAACCACCCGCCGACCCGCACGAACTTGTGGTCGGCTGCGGTGAGTCCGGGCAATCCCCGGCGACGACGGGCGCACGAAGATTCCACTGGCACGACCCGGCTGAGCGGCGAAACGACTCGGGCTTGCGGGCCGTATTCGGCTGCAATGGCGCGGGCGAGGATCAGGTTGGCTTCGATGCTACCGGTGCTCGCCGGAACTGGAACGAGGGTGATCGTTGGCAAATCGGGCGGCAGGAGTTCGGCCATCTCGCGGGCAGCAATCCCGGTTTCCTCGCCTCGCTTGAGCGCATAGGCGATCCGGCGGGTTTCGGATTCGTCGGGCGTGATCGGGCGCGACCTGGGCGACACGTATCTTCGGGCGGCAAGGATGGGAGGAACGAGGACCGCGCAGGAAGGCTCGTTTATCAGCCTGATTTCTCCCTTTTGCCGAGTGGCGGGTTGGGAGATAACCCCGGCGTTCATTCTCTTCGCATGAGGACCGAGAGGCAGCGTTCCTCGGAAATGAGGATCACGGGAACCATGCCTTCGGGAACCGCGGCGATCTTCTTCGCGTTCGGCCAGCCGTGGGCGAGAAGCGTGTTCGCGTCTTTCACGGTGAGCGCGAGCGTAAATGCCGGATACGCACCGCCCGCCTTGATCGCATCTCGTTTCTCTGCGCAGTTGGGCTGGTAATACGAGGCGATTTCAAACCCTACCGAATCCTCCAAATCGAGGATCACGAACACGGGAGCCTTCGGGCTCGTGCCGAACGAGGCAACGTCCCGGTGGTAGTCGAGGATTGCGGCTTGGCGCGGAGTCATGGCTTGTAGGGTATCGGTGGGTTGCACTTTCTGACGTTGTCTTTGACTCGGACGGGCATCACATGCGGGTTCAATCGGGCGTCATAGACGACGATGAACGGGCGTTCTTTCCCCCGCCGCCAAATGGCGCGGAAGTCTTTCGTGTAGCCGACTTGGGCGGCTCCCTCGCAGGGTGATTTCATAATGTTCTCAGTTTGTCGCAGTTGCTCCAGTCCGAGTCGAAGTCGTCCGCCGCATCCCAGTAGGGCGAGGCGAATCCCTCGCGCTCGAACGACTCGCTCACGATCCGGTTGGGCGTATTCTTCGCTTGCCGTGGTCTGGCGGCTCTTGCTGTCGCCTTTTTCCTGTTCGGCAGAGGAAAAGCGGATATACGAGTAGGCGATACCAGTGGCTTCTGGCTGTTGGGTGTTGTTGGGAATGGTTTCCATTCCCAGGGTTTTCTTCGGTGAGGAAGAGTTTCCAACCTGAATTTTCGCCTTTTTTTTCCCAATTGGGCTACAATTTCTTGTTGGGATTTATTTTTTGAAAATGTCGCTGTGACTTCCAGTGCGTTCCAGATAGAGCGACTCGCCATCTGTCCTGTAAATCAATAGCCAATCTGGCTCGACATGGCAGTCCCTCGATCCTTTCAGTGGACCGATAAGTGCGTGATCACGATGCCGAGGTTCGAGGGGCTGCCCTTCGGCGAGACGTCTCACGATCTCTTTGAGTTTTTCAATCTGTTTCCCTTGCTTTCTGATCTTTTTGAAATCTTTTCTGAATTGGCTGGTTTCGTAGATCGCCTTCATGCGTCCCAGCTTGCGAAAAGCTCATCGA
>CAZGNH010000283.1:0-7488 GCA_964527025.1 uncultured Chthoniobacterales bacterium
ACCCCCACACCAACCATCGAACGCAAACCCCTCGATATCTCGCAGCTCTTCAGCGGAATCACATGCCTCACACGCTTCCATGCCGCGCCAAGCGAAAACCTCGCCTCGCAGGAGCGCCTCGATCCCTCAAGCTATGTCGTCGATGTGAAGGTGACCGTGCGCCAACCCCGCGCAAGCCGCACACTCGAAGATTTCCGGGCCAACGACCCCGGCCTCGCCGATCTCCTCGCAACGATCCCCGGCTTCCCCGACGGCGCCTCGGTCTCACCCGCCTTCGCACGCCTTTATGAGTTGAAGGGCTCGTGGAACCAAAACCGCCTCGCCCGGCTCGACCAACTGGTTTCCCGTCACAATTATTACGATTGCGAAACAATTCTGGAGTTTGTGGCTCCTTCGACGGGCCGCAGGGTTTTGTTTCTCAAGGGGGACATGGATGTGAACACGGACGGTTCCGACGGGGACCGGAACATCGCAGTGGACGGATCTTCGCGGTTTTTCCAGCCGCAGACGAGCTATCGGTGGCGGCGGCTCACCGACCGTCCGAATCCGTTTCTGGAGCCTGCGGAGAAGCGTCTGGCCGGGCTGCGCGCGGAGTATGCCATCAAGGGATTGAGTGCCGAGCGCAATGCGGAGCTCAAGGCGGGCATCGAGGAGACCAGCCGGCGCGTGTATGATCTGAAGACATGGAGTTTTCTTGTATCGGATGCGGATCCCTCGATGGTGTTGCCGGGTTTCATGCTGCGTGGAGGCGAGGAGGCCTTTGCCTCGATTGGAGACTATGCGGTGGTTGTTTACGGGGGCAAAGGGTATCCGGCGATTGTCGGGGATGCCGGTCCTTCCTATAAATTCGGTGAGGCGAGCATGCGGCTGTGCCGCGAATTGAACCCGCGGGCTTCGGCCCTTTCCAGGCCGGTGAGCGACATCAATGTCGCCTACCTTGTCTTTCCGGGGAGTGCCTGTCCGCCGGGGCCTCCGGATCTGGACCGCTGGCATGCGCGGTGTGAGGAATTGATGCGCGAGATCGGGGCGGGAGACATTGTGTTGCACCGCTGGGAGGATGTGGTGCCGCCATGGCCCGAGCCGACGCCGGAGCCCGACGTGGCGCCGGTGGAGGAATCCGCGACCGCGGAGACCCCGGCCGGAACCGCACCGAATGAATCCATGTCGGGCGGTGAGGCGGATGCCCCCGCAGAACCGACACCCGCCACGGACGCGACACCCGCCACGGACGCGCCCGCCTCTCCCTGAACGCGGTTTCCAACAGCTTGACACCGCACGTGCAACAACCGTAAAACAACGTTGCACAGATCGTTCTCCCAACCTATCACAGAAGCAGCAAGCCACCCTCATGAAAGTCGAAAAAACCAACTTCCGTGGATGGCCCAACACACTGCGCATTTCCAATGGCACCACCGAGCTGCTGGTTACGACCGATGTGGGGCCGCGGATTTTGAGTTACCAGACCGAGGGGCGGGGCAATATCTTTCATATCATGGAGGATCAATGCGGGATGGCCGACGAGTCGGAGTGGCGCATCCGCGGGGGGCACCGGTTCTGGCTGGGGCCGGAGGATTGGATTCTCTCCTACCACATCGACAACCGCCCCGTGCAATGGAAGCAGAACGGATCGTCCGGTGAACTTGTGATTGACAGCATGCAGACCGATCCGACCAGCATCCGCAAGACCCTCGGCATCCGTCTGGCTTCCGACGGGTCGCATGTCACCGTGCGCCACACCGCAACCAATGAGGGCGGTTCGAGCTGCAAACTGGCCACATGGGGATTGAGTGTCATGCGTCCCGGGGGCATGGAAATCATTCCGCAACCGCCGGCGGGCGAACACCCGCGCGACATCCTGCCCAACAGGGGAATGGTCCTCTGGCCGTACACCGACCTCTCGGACCCGCGCTATACCTTCGGCACCCAGTTCTGGCTCCTCCAATTCGAGGAAAACGCCCCGCCCACCAAAATCGGCCTCGTCCACTCGCAAAAATGGATCGGATACCTCTGTGAAGACCTCCTCTTTGTCAAAAAATTCGATTTGGTCGCAGGCGAATCGTATCCCGACGGGGGATGCAACTTCGAGACTTTCACCAACAATGAAATCCTCGAGATCGAATCGCTGGGCCCTCTCAGGACGCTGGCGCCGGGAGAGTCGGTCACACACACCGAGAAGTGGCTGCTGTTTGCCCTGGACGAGCAGATGACGATCGAGTCCGAGGAATCTCTCGCGCGGTGGCTCACGCCCTACATCAAGGCGGTGGGATGAGTTGGCGCGGGGCATTGGGGGTGGTGCTGGTTTTGGCGCTCGCCGGTTGCGCGGCCGTGGGGACGCAGGATGCGGAAAGGCGCGCGGCGATGCAGGCCGCGATCCGTGCGGAGGTCCCGGGGGATTACCATGTGGGAAGGCGCATGTACAAGAAGGACTACAAGGTGTGGGGGTGGGTTCGCGAGCCCGGCAAGCCGTGGAAGACGGCACGGCTTGTCATGCTCAACGAGCAGCGCCTGTTGGCGCCCGACCGTGCCGCCGGAAACCTCGGATCCGACAACAATTACGAATACCGCCTCTCGGGATTCTTTTCCGGAGACACGGTCTATGAACCCGCCAGCAACGGCTTCTATCCCGAATTTGTTCTGACGGGTTACGAAATCCGCGATGTATCCCCGCCCTCCATCTACCAGCAGCGCCGCCAAAACGACCCCGCCGTGCGCCTGCTCCAGCAACCCCTTTAGCGTTGTGCCGCACGCGGACGGCACCGGACTGAAACCATGACCCTGGCCGGGCACCTTGCGCGGCTCGATCAGCTGGCGGCGTGGATTGTGGACTGGTCCGACAGGCGGCGCTGGCCGGTGTTTTGGGTGGTGGTGCCGGCTGTTGTGGTTGTGCACCTCCTTGCGGCAGGGTGGCTCATTGACGGTGCCAACCAGGATTTGCACCGCTCCGACCAAGGGGCGGAAATCTGGCTTGCACGGGTCACCGCCCACAACAAACACCTCTGGCCCATGCACACCGACGGGGTCCGCCACCCGATGTGGTCGTGGCTGGCCGCAAAGGTGTCCCACGCCGACGACAACGTCTTTTTCCGGAGGGGGAAGTGGCTGAACACGGCGGTTGCCTGCGCGGTGATCGTCGTGGTGGGAGCGATGGCCGCAGGCACAATGGGCGGCTTGGTTTGCGCCACGGCAACCGCCCTCTCGAGCCTTGGAATCCTTCTGGCGCGCGGGGTCTTTTTCCAACCCGAGCCGCTGTATTACGGGTTTTCCTTCCTTGCGGCCTATGCGTGCTGGCGGATTCTGAGCGGCGGCGGCCGGTGGTGGTATGGGATGCTGGGGGTGGCGGCGGGATGGGCGTATTTATCCAAGCCGTCGTTTGAGCCATTGGCGGCGGCATTTGTTCTGGCGTGGCTGGTCCGGGCCGGGTTGTGCGGGGGGTGGAGGTTGCGGGAGGCGTTGTGGCTGGTTTTGGCGGGGGTGGTTGCCTTTGCGATGGTTTCCCCTTTGCTGTGGCAGAAGCGCGAACTGTTCGGATCGCCGGCGTTCAGCTACCCGAAAGTCTGGATGTGGATGGATGATTTCGAGACCGAGGCATGGCCGTGGCAGGATGCCCATCCGGGACGCGCCCAACTCAAAGCAATCGCGCCCGGCGCCATGCCCTCGGCCGTATGGTACTTCAAGCGCCACTCGCTCCGCGATGCCGCCGCGCGCGCGCTCGACGGCTCGCGCACCGTCCTCTCCCAATTCCTCTTCCCCGAATCCCGCCGCTCCCCGGCGGAGGTTTTCTTGAAAACCCGGAAAATCCGCAAGTGGGAACAGCCCCTGACGCACCGGGGCATTTACCTGCTGGTGTTGTTGGCTCTGCCGGTTGCGCTTCTGGCGACCGGGCCGCGCGGGCAGGCTCTGCAAACGGCCCCCGCCCGATGTGGACCGGCCTGCGCCGTTTTTGCGGTCACGGCCTTTTTCCTCTACCTCCTGCTTTACGGGTGGTACTACCCGATCGGGCGCGGCGACCGCTTCATGGGCGCCCTTTGGATTCCCTGCGTCTTTCTGGCCTGTCACCTCGGGCGCGCAGCACTCGCGCGTGCAAAAGGTTTTCCCGGGCACACAGCTTTCGTCGCCACCCACGCCCTCATCCTCTGGTCGCTGGCCCTCCAAGCAGCCGCCCTCCTCTCCCTGCTGGCATCCGGTTCGGTTCCCACCCTGCGGAATTAATTCCCCAAAATCCCCCGAAATCTTCTGGCACTTTTCCTGCGTTCTGGTATAGACTGCCGCAAAGAGCATCCTCTCATGCCACCCGAAAACACGCAAGACCCCGACCCCTACCTCGAACTGGACGAAACCGCCCCCGAAGATCTCGGCGAGGAAGTTCAAAAAACAAACTCCGAACTCGAAAAACTGCGCCAGCAACTCGAGACGATCGAGAAGCAAAAATTGCGCCTCGAGGAACTCAAACGGCGGCAGGAGGAACTCGAGACCGGCAAGGCGGAAATGCTCGACAAGCTCACCCGCTCGCTGGGCACCGTCCAACGGGAAACCGAAGACGCCCAAAAACGCCTCGAACAACTGCACACCATCCAAAATTCCTTCACCCAGCACCTCCGCTACATCGACTCGATCAACCCCAAACTCTGGGGTGCCAACGAACTCCCCCGCGAACTCAGCAAGGCCATCAGCGCCATCGAAGACGCCCGCGCCGACTACGCCAAAGCCCAGGCCAAAATCGCCGCCACCGCTCCCGCCGAAACAGAACCCGCAGCATCCTCCTACGAAGACTATGCCGGACCCGAACCACGCGACTTCGGATACTGGTTCAAAAGCGGCTTCGCCTTCACCCTCCCCCTCCAGCTCTTCGCCCTCCTCGCCCTCCTCACTTGGATCTGGTCCGTCCTCTCCGCCACCCCGGTGCGCTGACCCCCATGCCCAAACGATCCGGTGGCCCCTCCAAGCTCTCGGCCGAGGAAAAACTCATCGACAAACAGCGCGAGGAACTCCTCCGCAAAACCAAGGAACTCGAAGAACGCCTCGTCAAACTCCCCGCCGTCATCGAACAAAACCGCGAGATCATGCAAAAGGAATTGCGGCGGCGCGCGCAACAGGCCACCGGCACCATCTCGCCCGGCAGATCCCGCGGCCCAAAACGCCCAAGGCGCCCGCTGGGAACACCCGCACGCCGCGCCCGCCAGGCCAAAATCCAAGCCATGGCCCTGCTCCTGCTCTTCGCGGTCATTGTCTTCCTGGTCTGGAGGGCCATCCCGCAGGGATGAAATCAGGGACAAATTTTGCTCCCCCGGCCCGAAACCAGTTGACTTTTCATTGGACCCAAGCCATGAACTCTCCAGCATGACACCTCCCAAGACCGAGGGATTCGATCTCGTAAAAAATTCCGTGCTCTACAAAGAATTTTTGGCGGAGCGCGAAGAAATACTCCGCCACAAATGGATTGAGAGCGAGAAGGCGGGGCACGACATTGGTTTTGAGAAGGCGTTGTTGGATTGGATCGTGAAGTACCGCTCGCGTTGGAGGGACCAGAGGGGCAGGCCGGTTGGTGGAGGCCGGACGCCGGAGGGGGCCGGCGGCTGAGCGGGGCTCGTGATGAGCGACCTTTTAAGCACGTCCGGAGAGGCGGCAAAGGCCATGAGTGAGACGTTGGAAGTGGTGATGGACGCGGATGCGATCCGCAGTGCTGTCCGTCGTGTTGCGCATGAGATTGTCGAGGGGAACGACGATTTGCACCGGTTGGTGATTGCTGGGATTCCGACGCGGGGGGTTGAGCTGGCGCGGCGCATACGCGAGCACATCGGCCGGGTCGGGGGAGTAATGCCCGAGCTGGGGGTGGTGGATGTTTCGATGCACCGTGACGATTTGGCCACCCGGCGGCGGTTCACGGCGGTTGAGACGACTTACCTGCCCGTGGACCTGGACGGGCGCCCGATGGTGCTTGTGGACGACGTCCTTTTCACGGGCAGAAGCTGCCGCGCGGCTCTTGATGCCATTTCATCGTTCGGGCGCCCCTCGCGCATCCAATACGCCGTGCTTGTGGACCGCGGCCACAGGGAGCTCCCGATCCGCGCCGACTACTCGGGCAAAAACCTGCCCACATCCCGCGGTCAAAAAATCCGGGTCCGTTTCGAGGAGACCGACGGCGAACCCGACAGTGTCCGTCTTGTGACACCCGCGCCATGAGCCGCTGGACGCACAAAGATCTCGTCGCCCTCGGTGATCTCACTGCCGAAGAAATCACCCTCATCCTCGACACCGCCAAAGCCTTCAAGGGCGTCGGCCAACGCAGCCTGAAAAAGGTGCCCGCACTGCGCGGGAAAACCATGGCGAACTTTTTTGTCGAGCCGAGCACGCGGACGCGGATTTCCTTCGAGCTTGCGGCGCAGCGCCTGAGCGCCGACGTGGTGAACATCGAGGCCTCGGCCTCGAGCTTGCAGAAGGGAGAGAGCCTCAAGGACACGGCGCTCAATCTCCAGGCCCTGCACGCGGACATCATCGTGTTGCGTCACAGCTCTCCCGGGTCTTCGGACTTTCTGGCGCGCCGCGTGGGTGCCTCGGTCATCAACGCGGGGGACGGGGCGCACGAGCACCCGACCCAGGGGCTGCTGGATGTTTTCACGATGCGCGAGCGGCTCGGGCACATCGCGGGTTTGAAGGTGTCCATTGTGGGGGACATTCTGTTCAGCCGGGTGGCGCGGTCGAATATTGCCGCGCTCCTCAAGCTGGGCGCGGAGGTGACGCTGGTGGGTCCGACGACGCTGGTTCCGGAAGTGTTCGCCAAGTTCGGTGTGCGTATTGCCCACCGCCTCGAGGAGGTGGTCGAGAGCGCCGATGTGATCAACCTGCTGCGGATCCAGCACGAGCGCCAGCGGCGCGAATATTTTCCCGGTCTGGGGGAATACGTCTCGCTCTTCGGTCTTACCAAAGCGCGCGCGCAGCGTCTCAAGCCGGGCTGCCTTGTGATGCACCCGGGGCCGGTCAACCGCGGCGTGGAAATCGACAGCGATGTCGCCGACGGCCCGTGCAGCGTCATCCTCGACCAGGTGACCAACGGGCTCGCCGTCCGCATGGCCGTCCTCTACCTCTGCGCCGGCGGCGCCGGCCTGCCCGAACGATGAAAACCCCGAAACGCAAATCCCGCTCCACCGCGAAACCGGAATCCTCCGCCGCCGGAGACGGTTGCCCGCCCCGCGGGGAAGGGTGCCTGTGCATCCGCGGCGGCCATGTGATTGATCCGGCCAACGGGCGCTCGGAGGCGGCCGATCTGTGGCTGGTGGACGGGCGGGTGGCGCCCGACGGGTTCCTTCCGCCGCGCGGGGGTTTCGAGGAAATCGATGCCGCGGGGTTGGTGGTGGCGCCGGGGTTGATCGACATCCATGTGCATTTTCGCGAACCGGGGCAGACGCACAAGGAGCGGATCGCAACGGGCGCGGCCGCCGCGGCCGCAGGGGGATTCACGAGCGTTGTCTGCATGCCCAACACATCCCCGCC
>CAZGNH010000284.1:0-2380 GCA_964527025.1 uncultured Chthoniobacterales bacterium
CTACGACAAAGCCAACCGCACGTCCGCCAGCGCCTTCCGTGGCTCCGGCGTCCGCGACGGATGCGCCCTCCTGGCCGAAATCTCCGCCGACCTCGGCGTGCCGGTCACCTCGGATGTCCACAGCCCGCAGGAAGTCGGGATCGCCCGCGACGCCCTCGACATCCTCCAAATCCCCGCCTTCCTCTGCCGCCAGACCGACCTCGTCGCCGCCGCCGGCGCCTCGGGCCGCATCGTCAATGTCAAGAAAGGGCAGTTTCTGGCCCCGTGGGACATGAAAAATGTCGCCGACAAATTGCGCATGGCCGGGTGCAAACAGTTTTTTTTCACCGAGCGGGGGACAAGTTTCGGTTACAATAACCTTGTGGCCGACATGCGTTCGATTTATTGGATGCAGGGTTTGGCCTGCCATGTTGTGTTTGACGCCACCCATTCGGTCCAGAGACCGGGTGGATCCGGCGACCGCACAGGTGGCGACGGCGAACTTGCCCCCGTGCTGGCCAGAGCGGCTGTCGCGGCGGGATGCGACGGAATTTTTCTCGAAACCCATGAACATCCATCCCAAGCCCTCTCCGACGGCCCCAACCAAATCCCCCTGCGCGCCCTTCCGGCCCTGATCGCCCAACTCCAAAAGATCCGCCATGCCCTTGCAGACCAATAAACCGCTCCGGTCCCTCCTTGCAGCGACCATGGCGGTTTTCGCCCTCGCAGCCGCGGGTGCAGCTGACGATGTGGCAACCCCGCCCGAAGACTCCCCCGCAAAGGCAGACGTGGAACCCAAAAAGGAAGACGCGGGATACGGAATGGAACTCCCCGTCCCCGCCGGCCAGCCGGTCAAGGGGATCAAGGTGCCGTTTTACGGGCCGGATGGAACAACCCTCCAAATGACCGTCGAGGCCGATCTCGCCCGCCGGATCGACGATGCCAACATCGAAATGGAAAATATGAAAATCGAGGCAATGTCCGACGATGGCGCACAGATTTTTGTGGAAATGCCCCGCTCGGTCTTCAATATGGAGGTTCGCATGCTGGCCGGGGAAAATGGTGTCATAATCAAACGCGACGACTTCGAGATTTCGGGCCGCGCCGGCGAATTCGACCTCAAAACCCGCTTTGGAAAAGTTATGGGAAATGTCAAAATGATCATCATGGATGCGGAGGTTCTCGAATGAAAACCGGAATTGCGATGGGAATGGTTTGGGCGGTGCTGGCGGGACTTGTCCACGCCCAGACACCGGAGCAGACACCGGCCATGTCGCCGGGCGCGGAGCGCTCCGCATCATCCGGGGGGATTTTCGGGGTTGGCGGGTTCGGGGGAGACCGCCCCAAGGACGCCAAAACCGAAATCACCGCGACGGAAATGGCCACCTTCGACAATGCAACAAGCATCGCGGAATTCACCGGCAAGGTCGTCGTCAAAGATCCCCAGTTCAACCTCTTCTGCGACCGCTTGAAGGTCACCCTGCACAAGGACCGCAAGGGCATGCAGCTTGTCGAGGCTTTCGGCAACGTCGTCATTGTCCAGGAAAACACGAACGAGGCGGGAGAGAAGGTCCGTGCAATTGGACGCGGGGGCAAGGCGGTCTTTGTTCCGGACAGCGGTGACATAACCCTCACGGTCTGGCCGCAGGTCCAGCATGGAATCAACAACCAGATCGCCACCGAAGAGGGCACCGTGATGGTCCTCAACCGCAACGGGCGCTCCCGTACAACCGGCGGCAGCCGCACGGTCATCGTCGATACCGGCGAAACACCAGAATGAGCGCCGACAATCCGCCGGCCACATCGTCCGAGCCTTCCACGCCACAGTCGCGTCACGTGCCGGTGGCCGAGGCTTTCGAGGACCGCAAACCCGCCGGGGGCAAGCCCCTGCTGCAGACCGACAAGCTGGTGAAAATTTATGACGGCCGGGCGGTCGTCAATGGTGTGGACATCAACGTGCGGCGCGGGGAGATTGTCGGGTTGCTGGGCCCCAACGGTGCGGGAAAAACCACCACGTTTTATATGATTGTGGGGCTGATCCGCCCGAACGGGGGGAGGGTTTTTCTCGACGATGTGGATGTCTCGACAATGCCCATGTATCGCCGGGCGCGGGAGGGCATGGGCTATCTCCCGCAGGAGGAGTCGATTTTCCGCAAGCTCACGGTCGAGCAAAACCTCATGGCCATCCTTGAAACCCAGCCCATGAGTGCCTCCGCCCGCAAGTCGCGATGCCGGCAGCTCCTCACCCAGTTCGGCATCGAACACCTCGCAAAAAACCACGCCCTCACCCTCTCGGGCGGCGAAAAACGCCGACTGACCATCGCCCGCTCCCTGGTCACCAACCCGACCCTTCTCATGCTCGACGAACCCTTCAGCGGCGTCGATCCCATCGCCGTCTTCG
>CAZGNH010000285.1:0-2677 GCA_964527025.1 uncultured Chthoniobacterales bacterium
ACCCCCGGCCGTTCACTCCTTAAGGTTCCCCCCGAACGCCACCGCGGCGAGCGGAACTTGACCAAATCAACCTACCCACTCAAAACGTCGAGGAGCCACAAATTTCATCATGTGAATCGTGCGCTGTGCGGCTTTTGACGAAGCAAGCGCTCGACGCGTGCCGAGAAAGCGACGTCGTAGAGCAGCTCAAGACGTTTGGGGAACGAAAGTTGTTCGAGGCAGAACCGCGCAGCCAGGCGCTGAGTCTGCTTCGGACTTTTGGGCTTCTTGGCATCAATCCGCAGTGAGGCTCCGACCGCCGCCAGGACTTCCGTTCTCCCCTGTTTGAGATTCCTTCGCAAATGACCGGCCAAAACCCGTTCAAAAGCGTCGTAGTGACGTCCGGCCGTGTGCACGCCGACACCTGCAGTCTGCGCCGCCTCGCGTCGGTTCCGGCCGGTGCAAAACTCTTGGGCCAGAAGCCAGCGCTTGGACATTGCCTCATAACTCCACTTCCGCCGGCAACGGGCGCACTGTCTCTGGCGCGCACTACTGACGTGCGTCGGCGAGCCGTCGATCCAGCAAAGCCGCTTGGTCAGGTGACGATTGAAGGACGGAGCAGTCACCAGGGAAGCCTGCCCTAGCTTTATGCATTTTCAACGAAATTCCGCAAATAAGGGGGGGAACGCAACTCCGGTCTCCCCAGACAAGAAAACCCGGTGTGCGACACCCGAAGTGCTATGACACACAAAGCTCTTTGCACCCGCCGGAGTTGCGCTAAATTAGGATTTGCATCAGGAACGTCCCGTCCAAAAGGCGGGACTGCCAACCGGGGAGGAGAACCCACGGTGGCTGGTGCGGGACGAGCGAGTCTCCCCCGCACCGATGCGCCGGTCGAACCGACCGGAAGCAAAATCTCCACCTGGTGCGTTGGAACAACGCACAATGAACAAAACAACAAACCCCGCCGCGATCGCGGCGGCCGAAGGGCGCTGCGTCGTGTCGTTTCGCACGCAACGCGACAATCGCAACCACCACCTGTGGCTCAACAACGGCTGCTGGTGGCTGCATTACACCGTCCACCTCCCCGACTACACCAAGACCCGCGTGCGCCGTTCGTTGCGCACCTCGGACGTGAAGGTGGCCCGCGCCCAGCGTGATGCCATCCTCGGCGAGTTCGGCGTCTACGCGAAGGAGGCAGCATGAGCTGGCTCTTCACCTCCGAATCAGTTGCCGAGGGTCACCCGGACAAGGTCTGCGATTTCATCGCCGACTCGGTCTTGGATGCCTGCCTGGAACAGGATCCCAACAGCCGTGTGGCCTGCGAGGTCCTTTGCAAAGGGCGCGATGTCGTCTTGGCCGGGGAAATCAATTCCAACGCTTTGGTTGACCACGAAGTGATCGCCCGTCGCGCCATTCGTTCCATCGGCTACACCCACGAGGAGCATGAGTTCCATGCCGACAAGGTCCGTGTCACCGATCTGATCGGAAAACAGAGCGAACGCATCTCCGGCGGCGTCGCACTCAGCGACAAACAACTCGGGGCCGGCGATCAGGGGTTGGTTTTCGGTTTCGCCACACGCGAAACGCCGGAGCTGATGCCCCTACCCGCGACTTTGGCCCATCGCATCACACGGACCTTGGCCGCACATCGTCACCAGAACGAAGTCCCATTCCTGCGTCCCGATGCCAAGAGCCAGGTCACTGTGCGCTACGAGGACAACGAACCTGTGGAAATCACGGCGATCGTTGTCTCGACGCAACACGCCGGCGATACCCGGCAGGAGACGATCCACGAGTATGTCCGCGAGGCGCTTTTGCCCGTGGCCCTCGGCTCGTGGTTCAATCCGCAGGCGAAGATTCTGGTCAATCCGGCCGGCCCCTTCGATCTCGGAGGTCCCGAGGCCGATTGCGGTGTCACCGGACGCAAGATCATCGTGGACACCTACGGTGGGGCAGCCCGACATGGCGGCGGAGCCTTCAGCGGGAAAGACGCGACCAAAGTCGATCGCAGCGCGGCCTACTTCGCCCGTTATGTGGCAAGGCAGATCGTCCTCCGTGGCTTGGCAGACATCGCCGAAATCCAAGTGGCCTACGCCATCGGTGTGCCTGATCCGGTTTCGTTGCGGGTCGATACACGGAACACCGGTGACGACCACGTGGCGGAACAATACGCAAGACGGTTTGATTTCCGTCCTTCCTCGATCATCGAATCGCTCAAGCTCGACCGGCCCGTCTTCGGGGCCACGACCAACTACGGCCACTTTGGTCGCAACGGATTGGAGTGGGAAAAATGAAGACCGGATACCTGCGACAACTCGGCGTTTACGGTTACGACCCGGTCGAACCGGTCATCCTCGCGGCTTTGGTCAGCGGGGATCCGTTGCTCTTGGTCGGCAAAGCCGGCACAGGAAAAACCTTCCTCCTCAACAGCCTCTCCGAGGCCTTGCGGTTGGAGCACCGTCACTATAACGCGAGCCTCATCGCCTTCGATGATCTCGTCGGCTTCCCCTGGCCGGAAGAACAAGGCACGGGCATCCGTTACATCGAAACACCGGCCACGGTATGGAAAGCGGAGTCGGTGCTCGTGGACGAGATCAACCGCTGCAAACCCGAGCATCAGAACCGTCTGTTCTCGCTCGTGCATGAGCGGCGCATCCAAGGTCTCAAGCTCGAAAACCTCCGTTACCGCTGGGCG
>CAZGNH010000286.1:0-1585 GCA_964527025.1 uncultured Chthoniobacterales bacterium
ATGCGGCGGAGGCGGCCCTTGCCAAAACCCCCGGCGATCCGGCGGCGCTTGCGGCGCGGGCCTTTTGGCTGCGCGAGGCGGGCATGCCTGCGGAAAGCGTTCGCGCCGCGGTGGAGGAGGCACTGCGTGCGGACCCGCAGTCTGTTTCAGCGCGCGTTCTGGCGGCTTTTTCTTCAGGCGATGCGCGGGAAAAGTGGCGGGGGGGTCCGACCCAGGCATGGGGGGCGCAAACCTTCTTGAAATTGGTTGCGCTTGACCGGGCGGTCGCCCCAACTGGAAACCTCCCGGAAGCCCTTGTTGCCAGAGGTGCCTTTTTGAGTTACCAGCGGCGCCAGTTTCTGGCCGGCTTGGATGATGCGCAGGCGGCGCTTGATGCCGTGCCCGACCACCGGGGGGCGCTGCTGTTGAAAATTCACACTTTGGGCCGGCTGGGACGTTTGCAGGATGCGGCGGCCGCCCTCGCCATCCTCGAATCCCTCGATCCACCGCCCCGCGACCTCTCCGCCGGCCTCACCTCGCTCGCCGAAGCCCGCTTCGCCGCGGGAGACGCCGCCCTTGCCCTTGACACCGCCTCGCGCTCCATCGCTGCCACCCCCACCGCACGAACCTACAAACTGCGCGCCGCCATCCTCGAACGTCTCGGGCAGCCCGGCGCCGCATCCGAAGACCGCGCCTCCGCCGCCGCGCTGGAATCCCAACGATGAAGCTCCTTCCCTGCCTGCTTCTTGCGGTCCTCGCCAGCCATGCGTCCGCGCTCGAAATTCCCCGCCACAAAAACGGGGCATCCCCCGTGCAACGGCAACCCGCCATTGTTCTGCCCGACGACCCCCGCCCGTTCACCAACGATCCCGCGGCCGGCGGCATCGTCATCGACGGCACGGAAAACCCCATGGCCGTCCATGCATTCCTCACCGTCACGTTTCCGCGTCCGATGGTTGCCGATGCCCTCATTGATCTTCCCGGCGTGGAGTCGCCTCTTGTCTTCTGGCCGGATTTGGATGCGGGGTTCACGTGGCGGACGCCTTCTTCGGGCGAGCTGCTTGTGAAGGGGCCGGTGATTCCCGGTCAGGTGTACCGGATCCGGCTTGGGGAGGGGTTGGTGGATGCGGTCGGGGAGCCCATGGCTGTGGATGGGTGGGGGGCGGAGATGGAGTCGCCGCCCCTGCAGGTGGTGTGGGGCGATTATGGGGAGAGGGAGGGGCTTGCTGCGCGCCCGCAGGTGGTTCTTGAATTCAACTACCCGATCGACCTTGCGACAGCGGCTTCAGGTGCGTGGTTCCAGGACCGCGAGACGCGCCACAGGTATCCGGCGGAGGTCTTCCTGAACGCACCGTCTGTCGAGTCTGTCCCGCCCCGGACGGTCGATGCGGAAGGCGACCTCCCGCGTAATGTCTTCCATGCGCGCTTCCGCCCGACCGATCCCCTGCCCGTCGGGCGCACGTTTGACTTCGTCTCCGATGGCATCCGCGACGCCTTCGCCGGCAGAACCCTTCCTTATCCGTTCGTCACACCCCTCGGCACCACCCGCCCCCTCGCAATCGACTTCGTCGCCGCCACCAACAGCCCCCTCGAAAAACCCGCCATC
>CAZGNH010000287.1:0-3466 GCA_964527025.1 uncultured Chthoniobacterales bacterium
CACCCGGTCGGGGCGGGGCACCCGGCCTGCGTGCGGGGGCGGCGGCCGGCGTCTGGGCGGCCACGCTGCCATCCACGGCAACCGGACTGCCCTCCGAAAGCGGGACCATCCGGGTGACCCAGATGAAGCGCGGAGGAAGACTCTTTGCCATTTCATCGAGCAATTCGGTCCATGCCGCGCGCTCGGTGACCGCGAGCAGAAGCGGGGCGGCATCATTGACGAGCTGTTGTTTTTCGGCGCTGATGGCGTCGATGCGGGAGGCGATGGCCTCGAGGTTTGCGGCCATGGAGTTGACCTCGTCGCGTTTGGTCTGCGAGATCGCATTGACATGGAAGAAATAGGCGTTCCATGTGGCGAGGGCGGCGAGGAGGCAGGCGGCGGCGAGGATGAGGAGGGGTTTGCGGCGCTCGATATCCTGTTCCTTGACGAGGGCGGGCGGGCGGAGGTTGATTTCGACAGGGCAGTTGCCGGTGGCGCGGAGGGCGCCGCCGACCAGCTCGCCGAGCGCGTGCGATTTCGGGCCCACGGCGGCCGCCACCTCATCCGAAGCGACCGTCACGTTGCGCAGCGGATTGAAGTGCTCGATGGGAATCTGCAGCTTCTCGCTGAAAAATTCCACCATGTAAGGCATGCCGACCGCCCCGCCGGACAAATACGCGCGCACCGGAGCGCTGCCCGCCTGGGCCTGGCGGTAAAAACTGATCGACCGCGCGATTTCCGCGTGCAGGCGGGTCATGGTATTGCGGACGACCTTGGAGATTTTGGCGACCGTCGGGTCGGAGGGCTCCTCGTAGGCGCCGCCGAGTCCGACAAAGCCCTTTTCAATTTTGAGGCGTTCGGCGAGGGTGATGTCCTGTTTGAATTCCTTGGCGACGGCGGCGCTGATGCTGTTGCCCCCGACGGGGATTGTCCGGCTGAAGAGGCGCTGTCCCTCGACAAAGATCAGGTTGGTTGTCCTTGCGCCGACATCGACGATGAGCGAGCACCCGGCCATTTCCGGGTAGTTGTAGCGGAAGGCGTTGTAGATGGCGATGGGCGCCGCGTCGATCGTGGCCGGGACGATGCCCGACCGACCGACCGCCCCGACCACCTCGGTGAGCTGGTCGGCTTTGATGGCCACAAGCCCGACGTCCCAGTTGCCATCGCGGGCTTCTCCCATGATCTGGTAATCCCAGACGACTTCGTCGATCGGGAACGGGACATTTTGCTGCGCCTCGAATTTGATGATTTCGGTGACGTCTTGGGCGGAGGCTCCGGGCAGGCGCACGAAGCGCGAGAAGACCGACTGGGAGGGCAGGGTGAGGCGGGCCTGTTCTTTTTTGCCGAGTTTGAGGGCGGGGCGGATTTCGGCGATGGCGGCTTCGATTTGGGCGGGGCGTGTGGCATCGGCGGCGGGATCGACGATGAGTTCGACCGTGGTGTGGGAGACGAGCGTGAGGCTTCCGTCGCTGGTGGCGGTGAATTCCGCAGCCCCGACACTTTGCATGCCGAGGTTGAATGCGAAAATGCGCGGGGAAGATGCCATCAGGAGTCGCCGCGCTTACTTTTCGGTCTTGACCGGTTCATGGTAATCCCAGGCCAGGTGGGCGAAGGGCGTCTGCGACTTGTTGAGCACCATGCCGCTCTCGGCCTCGAAATCGGTCCACCACTGGCCCCGGCCCTGGGTCGTCTTTTCCGCGACGACCGTGCCGCCCCGCGTGATGGTGACACCGACCCCCGCCACCGCCTGCCGCACATTGACCGGAAGTTTGCCGTCAAAGAGGCGTTCGAGCACCCGCGGTTCGACATAGGCCACCGACCGCATCCCCTTGCCCTGCGGGGTGTGGACATGGGCCACCGATCCGCTCAGAAGCGTGCCCTTGGGGTTTTCGCGGGTTTTGTTTGTGAGGAGGATGAAGTAGTTGACCTCGAGGTCGTCGAGGTATTTGGGTTCGGGGTTGCGCGGGGTCCAGTCGAAGGTGCCCTCGACTTCCAGCCACTGGCCGGCTTTCGAGCCGCCGCCGCGGGCGCGTTTGTCGTATCCCGAGGCCTTGAGGTCGGGGGTGTCCTGGAAGGCGGTCTCGATGGTTTGAATTTGGATTTCGGTGTTTGGGGGAGGCAGTTCGGCCTCTTGGGCCTGGAGGGTTGTGGAGGCCAGAAGAGCGGCGGCTGTCGTTGCGAGGATGCGTGAGGGAGACATGGCAGAGAAATTCATTAACGGAGTTGAGGGAAAAGGACAACAAGAAATCACCCGGCGCGCCCGCGGAAAAACCCGATGGTCGAGCGGATGCCTTCTTCGAACGGGACGGTGGGTTCCCAACCGAGGATGCGTTTGGCGCGTGCGATATCGGGTTGGCGGACCTTGGGGTCGTCGACCGGCAGGGGGCGGTGTTCGATGGGGCAGGAGGCGCCGGTGATTTCGAGGATGTGGCGGGCGAATTCGGCGATGGTCATTTCTCGCGGGTTGCCGATGTTGAGGGGATCGTGGTGGTTGCTCATCATGAGGCGGAAGATGCCGTCAATGAGGTCCGACACGTAGCAGAAGCTGCGGGTTTGGCTGCCGTCGCCGAAGATGGTGAGCGGCTCGCCGCGGAGGGCCTGCCCGATGAAGGCGGGGACGACGCGCCCGTCGGCAAGCCGCATGCGGGGGCCGTAGGTATTGAAGATGCGGACGATTTTGGTGTCGAGGTGGTGGAACCGGTGGTAGGCCATGGTGATGGCCTCGGCGAAGCGTTTGGCTTCGTCGTAGACGCCGCGGGGGCCGATTGGGTTGACATTGCCCCAGTAGTCCTCGTTTTGCGGGTGGACGAGGGGGTCGCCGTAGCATTCCGAGGTTGAGGCCAGGAGGAAGGCGGCTTGTTTTTCCTTGGCGAGGCCGAGGCAGTTGTGGGTGCCGAGGGATCCGACCTTGAGGGTGGGAATCGGGTGGTTGAGATAATCGATGGGGCTGGCGGGGCTTGCGAAGTGCCAGATATAATGGACCGTGCCGGGGATGAAGATAAAGTCGGTCACGTCGTGACAGATGAACCGGTAGGAGGGATTTCCGGCGAGGTGCTCGATATTGGCGACATTGCCGGTGATGAGGTTGTCGATGGCGATGACACGATGCCCCTCGGCGAGGAGGCGGTCGGTGAGGTGGGATCCAAGGAATCCCGCGCCCCCGGTCACGACACTGGTTGGTTTGGAAACAGTCTGAGGCATGCCGCTGCTTACCATCCGCCGCGCGCCTTTGGCGAGAACTTCCTTGTTCAACTTGCAAGAAGCCATTGGACAGAATTAACAGAATTTAACGAATTTTCAGAGATGCCCTTGCAGAGAACCGGCAGCCCGCCGAGCGGGTGGCGTCAGCGTTCCGGGCAACCCAATTCTGTGAATTCTGTCTGAACTCTTCGTTTGCTTGGTTCTATGGCGACGCGGCCCCTGCCTGCCGTTGGGGGCTGTTCAGGGTTCGCGCATGCGGGTGGCGGGGGGTTGGGGGAGGTCGGCG
>CAZGNH010000288.1:0-1701 GCA_964527025.1 uncultured Chthoniobacterales bacterium
GAAATACCCGCTGTCCTTCGGCTTCTGACGATACACCCCATACCACTTCATCCGCGTAAAATCATCCTCCGAGATCGCCCCAAACCCCATCTTCGCATACCGGTAGATGTCGTGAATCACATCCAACCCGTCCTTCTCCAACTTCAATCGCTCCTCCTCAATCACTGGAACAGACCCCTCCTTCACCGCTCGATAATTGGCATACGTCTCAGTCATGGCTTTTGAATAACGGTTGATTTTGTCGTTATTCAAAGACTGTTGCCTGCACGGCCCAAAAGATCAAAGAAATTTTTTCGAAGAAAGCGAGGGCGGCTTCACCTGCCCCGCCGACTTGTCCCGCCGTAGCCTTGGCGGTGGCGGAATGACCCATTTGTCAGGGTTGTCCGCTGAGATCAGCGGGTGGTTTCCGGAGGGTTGCGGAAGGCATGGGCGACGAGTTTGGCGCCGAGGACGGTGACGATGACCGTGAAGGCGAGGCCGCCGATCCAGACGGCCATGGCGATGGGGTCTTTGTCGAGGGAGCCGGATTTGAAGGCCGCGACCTTGCCGAGGACGGCGCCGGCGTAGGCGTAGGCGGCGCTCAGGGGGAGGAATCCGGCGAAGGAGGCGGCGAGGAATACGCGGCCTTTGATGCGGGTGAGGCCGGCGGCGTAGCTGACGATGCTGTGGGGGAAGATGGGGGAGAGGCGGCTGAGCATGATGAGAGGCCAGCCGCGCTCGCCGATGGCATGGGCCAGGGAGCGAAAGCGGGGGCGGGATTCGAGCCGGGCCTCGATCCATTTGCGGGCGACATACCGGCTGGGGAAAAAGTTGAGGGCGGCACCGATGGTCGAACTGAGGGCCACGAGGAAGGTTCCCATGCCCCAGCCATAGACCGCGCCCGCGCCGACGGTCAGAATCGACCCCGGCAGGAAGAACGCCCCGGAGAAAACATACAGGACCACAAACCACACGCAGCCGGTGAATCCCGCCCCGCGGATCCATTCCATCGATTGAGTCAGCCATTCGGCCCATGTGTGTTCCATACGGCTTTGGTCGGGGTTGCGGGCAGGCGGAGCATCCCGCGCTTGCACTCGGGACGGGCTGCTTTTATCCCAGCTTGGTGTTTCTGCGTCGAGTCAAACTTCCATGGGCCGATCTGGCAATCCTGGTTCTGGCGGCAGTCTTGCGCCTGTGGGCGCTTGACGTGAAGCCTGCACACTTCGACGAGGGGGTCAACGGGTATTTTGCCGACCAGATGACGCGCACGGGCACCTACCGCTACGACCCGACCAATTACCACGGGCCGCTGCATTTCTACGGGGTCTTTGTCTCCCAAACTCTCTTCGGAAGAAATCTCTGGGCGCTCCGGCTCCCGGCCGTGCTTGCGAGCCTGCTGGCGGTCTGGGCGGTCCTGCGTTTCCGTGTGTTTTTTGGCGCGTGGGCGGCGCGGATGGCGGCGGCGGCCATGGCGGTTTCCCCGGCCTTTGTCTATTTCGGCCGCTATTCGATCCACGAGTCGGCCCTTGTCTTTTTCCTGCTTGTGACCCTGCTGGGGGTGCTGGGAATCTGGCAGACCGGCCGGCGCCGGTCTCTGTGGTTGCTGGCCGGAGGGCTCACCGGCATGATCCTCACCAAGGAAACGTATGCCATCCATGTGGCCTGCTTTGCCCTTGCCTTCCCCACACTCCTCCTCTGGCAGAAGGTCTCTCCCTCGAAGCC
>CAZGNH010000289.1:0-2982 GCA_964527025.1 uncultured Chthoniobacterales bacterium
GCATGCGCTGGCACCCGACGGGGTGGAGATCGCCACCCAGCTCAAGGACATGAACTTTTTTGACCAAACGTGTTTTCCGTGGATGGATGGCTGCCCGTCTGATTTGCGGGCTGCTCTTCCGCGCGCCATGAGCCGGGTTCACTGGGCAGCGCTTGCGCACAGCCCATGGGATCATGCGGGCGACGCGGATTTCTGGGAGACACTGCGTGCAAACGCCCTCGCCCTGCGTGCTTCAACCGACCGGGCGATCATGGTTGTGGTCGGTTGCAATCTTTTCGAGTGGGGGACATTCCTGCGCCGGATGGACAACTTCCTGATGGATCTCCTGGCCGAACCGGAGGAAGTCGGGCGGCTTCTCGACGCGCTCATGGAAGTCCACCTTGCAACCCTCGAAAAGGTTTGCCTCGCCGTCGGCGATGTCGCGGATATCTGCCGGTTCGGCGACGATCTCGGGACCGACACCGGGCCATTTATGTCTCCGGCCACTTATCGGGAAATGTTCAAGCCCCGCCACGGGCAGCTTTGTGACTACGTGCACAAGCACTCCCGGATGAAGACGTTTCTCCACTCGTGCGGCTCGATTTACTCGCTCCTCCCGGATCTGATCGAGTGCGGGTTCGACGTGATCAACCCGGTCCAAACCGCCTGCCACCAGATGGAGCCGGAACGGCTGAAGGCGGAGTTCGGTAAGGATATTACGTTTTGGGGCGGCGGTTGTGATACGCGCGCAGTCCTTAATCACGGAACCCCGGGCCAAGTCATGGATGATGTCCGCCGCCGGATCGACATTCTGGCTTCCGGAGGTGGTTTCGTTTTCAACACAATCCACAACATCCTTCCCGATGTGCCCCCGGAAAATATCGAAGCCATGTTTGAGGCGGTTGCTGAATTCGGGTCGGGATCCGAACCCGCATAGGAACCCAAGCCACATGCTGCGACTTGCGGGAGGCAGCTTGGGACGGAGTCGGGCCTGAATTGTGGTGTGGACAGGATGTTCTCCTGACACCCCCCGATTTCACGCCCGCCCCTGCCGGTTGCGTGGCGGGGCTGCCGCCACGCACGGGAGCCTCAATACCACAGGCCCCACGGGCCCCAACCGGAATACATCATCGCTGTCTGCTGGTTGAGCTGGGCGGCCATCACCTGCTGGTCGGAGATGGATTGCTGGAGGGAGAGCTGTTTGTAGCGCCCGTATTCGGCCTCGCCTCCGTAATACACGACCCCCTGCTTGGGATCCTTGTAGAGGTAGACGATCTGGTCGCCGACCGGCATGGACTGTATTTGATAGGCGGGCATCTGCTCGTAGATGGCCTGCTGCTTGGCGGTCTGCGGCACGCGCTCCCGGAAGCCCGCGGCGGCCATGAGGGATTCCTGGTTGGAGGCTTCCATGGCTGCACATCCTGCAAGGACTGCCGCGGCGACCGCGGCACCGGCGAAGAGGAGAATTTTGTTCATAAGTTGGATGGTGGATCAGGTTTGACGATACCGCTCGGGAAGGGCCGAAAGCAAGTCCGCTTTTGGTGCCCGCTCGAAATATTCCGAGAGGGACTCTCCGTCGCTCTTCCCCGCCTGATACGCGCGCAACAGGCCGTCAATGACCCCGTCGAGGTCCTCGCGCAGGATTTTTCCCTTGAGCAACTCGTTGAAGCGCCGGTTCGCCCCCAGCCGCCCCCCGACAAACAGATCGTAGGCGTCCACCATTTTGCCATCCACCCGCGTGCGCCCCCCCCGGAACCCGATGTCCGCAATCTGGTGCTGCCCGCACGATGACGGGCACCCGCTGAAGTGGATCCGCACCTTGTCTTTGAACCACCCGCTGCGCTCCTCAAGCTGCCCCACCAACTCGATCATCCGGTTCTTGGTCTCGGCCACGGCCAAATTGCAGAACTCGATGCCCGTGCAGGAAACACACCCCTTGCGGAAATTCGACGGCGTGTGCACCAGCCCGAGGGCATCCATCTCCGCCTTCATCGCCTCAAGATTCGCCTCCGGCACATGCGGCACCAACAGGTTCTGCTTGTTGGTCAGCCGGATCTGGTCCATCCCGGGCACGCAATACTTGCGCGCAAGACGCCCGACCGCCGCAAGCTGCCCGTTGCGCAGCCGCCCGCCCGGAAAAGTGATCCCAACCCAGAAAAGCCCCTCCTGCACCTGCTCGTGGATCCCCATGTGGTCGCTCTCCTGATCGCCTGGAAACTCAATCTCCCCGTGGCGCGCCAGCCGGTACCCAAGCCTCTCCTCAACCTCCCCAAGCACCCGCTCCCCACCCCAATCCGCCACCAAAAATTTGAACCGCGCCCGCTTGCGCTGCGAACGATACCCCTCGTCCCGATAGAAGGCACTGATCGCCTTCGCCACCGGCCACACCTGCTCCGGATCAATCCATACCGGCAGTACCTGCGCCATGTGCGGCGCACTCGAAAGCCCCCCGCCCACCTTCACCCCGTAGCCCGCACGCCCCGCCGCGTCCCGCAACCCGAAAAACCCCGCGCAGTTGATGTCCGGTTGATGACAGTGAATGTCGCAACCGCTGATCCCAATCTTGTACTTGCGCGGCAAATTGGAAAATTCCTTCGTGTTCGTCAGCCCCTCGCTGATCCGCCGCATGTCCCCGCTCGCATCCAACACCTCAAGCGGATTGATCCCCGACACCGGACAACACACCACATTGCGCGTGATGTCCCCGCACGCCCCGCTCGTAATCAACCCAACCTCCCCCAACCGGTCAAAAATCGCCGGAATATCCTCGATCCTCAACCAATGATACTGGATCGTCTGGCGCGTCGTAATGTCACACAACCCGTGCCCATACGCATCCGCCACCTCCGACAATGCCTCCGCCTGCCCCCCGCTCAACTGCCCCCCGGGCACCTTCGTCCGCATCATGAAATACCCGCTGTCCTTCGGCTTCTGACGATACACCCCATACCACTTCATCCGCGTAAAATCATCCTCCGAGATCGCCCCAAACCCCATCTTCGC
>CAZGNH010000290.1:0-2150 GCA_964527025.1 uncultured Chthoniobacterales bacterium
CCCACATCGAAGAACTCGAAGCCGCCATGCTCCGGGTCACCGGTGCCAAAAAGATCCTGCTTGGAGTCCATTGCGGCGCGAACCAGTCGATCCGCGCCCAAAGCCGAGCTGCCGCATTCGATGTGGTCCGGCACTCAACCCCCCCGCTCTCCGCCAGCGAAAGTGGCGACGGGGTCATCGCCTTCGGGCCGGGCCGAAGCTTCTGGTATCACCCGCGCGGCCTTCCGATCCGGCTGAACGGGCTCGAAGCTCTTCGCGGACACCCCCGCGTGCGCCTTGTGCTCAACAGCTTCCATGCAGCCGGCCCGCCATGCCGCTACCAAGTCGCGTGTCCGGGCCTCCCGCCCGTTCTTTGGACGCCGTCGGCGTCACCCCTTGATCCCGAAGCCTTCCTTGTTTTTGACTTCCCCACCGAAGCCGCCATCTGCAACCCCGGGCCTCTGACGGTCAGAGCCGACCAAAAGGGTGTTCTCCATGACTGGTGGGCGGACGGAGGATTTATCGCCGCCATCCACGCCCTTTGGTTTATCGCGGATTGAACCCCGCGGGGGGCCGCCGGACACTCGAAGTTCTTCCCGGCGAAGCTTCAGGGGGTGCCTTCCGCATCCGGGCCGCCATGTGGCAGGAGCACCAAATTGTCGAGGTAAGACTCGATGGCTGCGGACGGGTTTCCGAAACTCGTTTGGATCCGGAACGAGGTCCATGAACCATCGGTCACTTCGCCCCAATCGAGCGTGAAATTCAGGACATTGCCGTCCTGGTCGGTGAGCGTCATGGTTGCGGAGGTTCCGGCTGCATCAATCGCAGGAGCCGCAACATTCACACGATACCACACTCCCTTGGCAATTTTTGTTGATTCGACTGCGCCGAGCACTTCCCCGTTTGCCTTGAACCCGGCGACACCGTCTTGGTTGGTATTAGTGAACAGGCGCACGAGCAGCGCGCCGTCAATTCCTTTGTAGGCCGTGTTTTCGGTCACTTGAAAATCAAAAGAAAGGCTCACCGGGCCATCCACCGCGGAGGTGAGGGCACGGGTGGCATGCGGTCCCCCGGCACCATCCCCGGCACTGTAGATGCGCATTCCTTCGCTGCCCGCAGTGAACGGTGACTGCGCTTCGGACGTCGCCTCGATCACATTGCTTCCCCCGCCCGAGTCATAAACCCAACCCGTCAGCCCTTCCTCGAAATCCCCATTGAGGACCAGGTTGCCCACAACCGCAAAGGCCACGCTGAGAGCCATTATGGAAGCCGCGAGACCCCACACGCCCCCTGGCAAACCCCGGTGCACCCCGCAGGTGAGGCCGGTGCTGTCGGCCGGCCTGCTGCCGGTTTGCGTCGTCGACTGGCTTTTGCAATTTCGTGTGTTCATAAAATGTCAACTTCGTTTTTTTCGTGGGGCAGTGTCAACAATTTTCGGCCCGCCAATGAGGCGGGAGTTGCCGGTTCCTTGACATGCCATGAGAAACAACCCACACTTTTTTTAGAATGGAATGTTCTGCAATATGGCTGGCACTGGCAAGCTGTCGGACTTGCGAACGCTCGCGATATTTTTCTTATGAAGACCATTGAAATTGCGTGTATCGAGTGCCCGACATCCTGCTTATCCGGCGTCTGCTCCTTGACCTATTGAGGCGGCAATGTTACCAAGTGATCTGTCCCGGGCCGGGATATGCATCAACGGGGATGATCAAACTTGATCGCTTTTTCGTCACCCGGTTTGGGGATTGAGTCTCACGATGAACCCATGCCCCCGGACTTTAAAGCAACCTATTCAGACAAACCAAATACTGCATGAAAACCCAGCCATTGAATCCCGTGCTTCCGAACATTCTCTTTTTGATTGCCGACGATCTGCGGCACGATGCTCTGGGTGCAGCGGGCAACGCAGAAGTTTACACGCCGAACCTTGACCGGCTGGCATCGGATGGCATGCGCTTTCGCAATGCGTGCATCCAGGGAGGAAGCCACGGGGCGGTGTGTATGCCGAGTCGGGCGATGCTTCATACCGGGCGGAGCCAGTTCGAGATCGATGGAGGCGGTCAGACAATCGCCACAAATCATGAGATGTTGGGCGAGTGCCTGAGCAGGGCCGGTTATCACACGCACGGCATCGGCAAATGGCACAACGATAGCACCTCGTATGCCCGCAG
>CAZGNH010000291.1:0-1700 GCA_964527025.1 uncultured Chthoniobacterales bacterium
CCATCCGCGGAGGGGAGCCCCCCGACATCACTGTCGAAGACGCCATGATCACCCTGCGCTGCAGCCACGCAGCCCTCGAATCGGCGGAGACCGGCTCGGGCGTCCGGCTTGTTTGACGCCCCGGAAACCGCGCGGAAGTAGGGGAGGCGCGCGGCGACGGCCTCGACCTCCGGGAGACCTTCCAGAAGTTCGGCGATGGCATCCCATCGCCCGCTGACCAGTGCCGAGCGGGCGTGTTCGGGCAGGGACGCGGGGAAATCCATGTCGGCGACAGTCACCTTGCTTTCGAGCAGGTCGAGGGTCACGAGGATGCCCGGATCGGATGCGACGAGGCCGGCGATGGCTTTGAGGTCGCCGGGGGCCATGACGGCGCACGGGATGCCGAGGGTGGTGGCATTGCCGAAGAAGATTTCGGCGAAGCTTTGCGCAAGGATCGCGCGGAATCCGAAACGGTGGAGGGCCTGCGGGGCGTGCTCGCGCGAACTGCCGCACCCGAAGTTCGATCCGGAAATCAGGATGCCGGCACCCAGAAACCGCGGGTCGTTGAGCGGATGCGCCTTGTCCGAGCCGTCCTCCGCGCGGCGTTCGTCGTAGAAGGCAAATTCGCCGAGACCGTCAAAGGTGACGCATTTCATGAAGCGGGCGGGGATGATGCGGTCGGTGTCGATGTCGTCGCCGGGGACTCCGACGGCGCGTCCGGTCACCTGGATGATTTTTTCGAGGGCCATGGTCGGGTTGGGTTTCAGGTTGTGAGGCCGAAGACTTCGCGGGCGTCGGAGATTTCGCCCGTGATGGCGGCGGCGGCGACCATCAGGGGGCTCATAAGGACCGTGCGGCCGGTCGGACTGCCCTGACGCCCCTTGAAGTTCCGGTTGCTCGAGCTGGCGCAAAGCTGGTCGCCGACAAGCTTGTCGGGATTCACCCCAAGGCACATCGAACCCCCGGCCCCCCGCCACTCAAACCCCGCATCGCGGAAAATCTGCGCCAGCCCCATTTTTTCGGCGATGGCGGCCACCCCCTGCGAGCCGGGCACGACGATCGCCTTGATGCCGGGTTTGATTGTGCGTCCGCGCAGGCGGCCGGCGACCTCGGTCAGGTCGCTCAGGCGGGCGTTCGTGCAACTGCCAAGGAAGACGACATCCACGGGGGTTCCCTTGATGGGCGCACCGGGTGTGAGTTTCATGTGGGCGAGGGCTTCGGCGGCCGTGCCGCGATCCTGCTCGGGCAGATCCCCGGCGCGCGGCACATTCTCGTCGATGAAAATCGCCTGCCCCGGATTGATGCCCCATGTGACGGTTGGCGCAATGTCTCCCGCATCAAAAGCAACGACATCGTCATAGGCGGCACCCGGATCCGAAGCAAACGACGCCCAGCGCGCGACGGCCTCGTCCCATCCGGAGGCCTTCGGCGCATACCGGCGCCCCTTCAGGTACTCGAAAGTCGTGGCATCCGGATTCACATATCCGACCCGCGCCCCTCCTTCGATGGACATGTTGCAAACCGTCATCCGCTCCTCCTGCGTGAAGGCATCGAAGGTCGTGCCGCCGTATTCGTAGGCAAAACCAAGGCCGCCATTGACCCCGAGTTTGCGGATGATGTGCAGGATCACATCTTTGGCATAAACGCCCGGGGACAGGCGGCCGTTGACATTGATGCGGCGCACCCGGGGTTTGTGAATGGCCATGGTCTGGGTGGCGAGC
>CAZGNH010000292.1:0-2379 GCA_964527025.1 uncultured Chthoniobacterales bacterium
GCATCAGGGTAGGGACGAGCGGCCCGCTCGTCCGGCTGGTGAGACGCGGACACGCGAGGCCGCGTGTCCGGAGGGATGGATTGGGGTTGCCAACGGGCCGTGGGCGGGTGCAGAATGGGGCCACTATGGGAACCATGACGCTTTTTTTCTTGGTGGTGGCGGGGCTTGTTGTGGTGGTGGCCCTGTGGGCGATGGGGGTTTATAACGGGCTCGTTGCACTGCGCAACCGCTTCAAAAACGCGTTTGCACAAATCGATGTCCAGCTCAAGCGGCGCTACGACCTGATTCCGAATTTGGTTGAGACGGCGAAGGGGTACCTCAAGCACGAGCGCGAGACCCTCGAGGCGGTGATCACCGCCCGCAATGCGGCGCAGTCGGCCGGCACGCGGGCGGCGGCCAATCCGGGCGATCCGGATTCCATGCGGGCGCTGGCCGGGGCCGAGAGCGGACTGGCGGGCGCGCTCGGGCGCCTCTTTGCGCTTTCCGAGGCCTACCCGGACCTCAAGGCCAACCAGAACATGATGCAGCTCACCGAGGAAATCACCTCCACGGAAAACAAAATCTCCTTTGCCCGGCAGGCGTACAACGATTCGGTGATGGCTTACAACACACGCCGCGAAGTCTTTCCCGCCAACCTCCTTGCCGGCATGTTCGGATTCGGCGCCGCCGAGCTTTTCCGAGTGGACGACCCCTCGGAGAAAGTCGCGCCGAAGGTTTCGTTTACATGATTCCGCTTCAGCCGCCGCGGGCGGAATTCGAACGGCTGGCGTCGGGGGGCGCGAATGTGATTCCCGTCTGGACCGAGATTGTGGCCGACGGCGAGACACCGGTGTCGGCCTTTGCCAAGTTGTGTGACGAGGCGCCGGCGTTTTTGCTCGAGTCGGCGGAGCAGAGCGACCAGGTCGGGCGGTTTTCCTTTTTGGGGTCGGGGGCGCACGCGACGATTTCGGCGACGGGAAACCGGGTGACGATTTCCGAGGCGCGGGCGGGTGCGCCGCCGAAGAAGCGCACCTTCAAGGCGGAGGGGGATCCGTTCCTTGAGTTGGAAAAGTTCATGGCGCGTTACCGGGTGGCCGGAGGCGGCGGGTTGCCGCCTTTTGCCGGAGGGGCGGTCGGGTATCTGGCCTACGATGCGGTCCGGTGGTTCGAGCCGTCGATTGCCGATCCGCCGCCGGACGACCTCGGGGTGCCCGACATGTTCTTCATGGTGGCTGGCGACGCCCTCCTTTTCGACCACAAACGCCGGCGCATCAAAATCCTCTCAAATGCCTTTCTGGGCGACGATCCACCCGAGGCGGCCTACGAGGATTCCATCGGGCGCATTGCCGAAATGCTCGGGCGGCTCGAGAAGCCGATGGCCTTCGACCCGATTTTCACGCGCGGCGAAACGCGCGTGCCCGAGGCGGCGTCGAACACAACCCGCGCCGAATACCATGCCATGGTCGAACGCGCGAAGGAGTATATCCGCGCCGGCGACATCTTCCAAATGGTGCCCGCACAGCGCTTCGAAACCCCCTTCGCCGGGGACGCCCTCGACCTCTACCGCTCGCTCCGGTTTGTCAACCCGTCACCCTACATGTTCTGCCTCCGGTGTCCCGGGGGGTTCGAACTTGTGGGCAGCTCGCCCGAAGTCCATGTGCGCCTGACCGACGACCTTGTCGAAATCCGCCCGATCGCCGGCACGCGCCCGCGCGGCGACACCCCCGAAAAAGACGCCGCCAATGCCGAGGATCTCCTCGCCGACCCGAAGGAGCGCGCAGAACACCTCATGCTTGTCGATCTGGCGCGCAACGACGTCGGGCGCATCGCGGCCTTCGGATCCGTGCGGGTGACCGACTTCATGACCATCGAGCGCTACAGCCATGTGATGCACATTGTCTCGCACGTGACCGGCGCCCTCGATGGCGGGCGCAATGCCTACGATGTGATGCGCGCGACCTTCCCGGCGGGCACCGTCTCGGGCTCGCCCAAAATCCGCGCCATGCAGATCATCAACGAACTCGAAAAGAGCAAGCGGTGCGTCTATGCGGGGGCTGTCGGGTATTTTGGCTTTGACGGCAACCTGGACAGTTGCATTGCGCTGCGTACGGTTTTGCTCAAGGGGGGCCGGGCCTTCGTTCAGGCCGGCGGCGGGGTCGTCGCCGATTCGACCCCCGAGGGCGAATACCTTGAGTCGTGCAACAAAGCCATGGCCGCCATCCGCGCCATCGGCCTCGCCTCGACACACACCCGGTGAACCCCCGTTCCCCCAGACGCGCGGGACCCACCAGCGCCGGCATCCCGGAACCCCTCCGGCCCTCCTCAAACACCGCCGCCCCCAAACCCGCCGTCCGGGCCGCCGCCGCTCCCCCGACACCGGCCTTTTCCTTCCGCCTGCGC
>CAZGNH010000293.1:0-7427 GCA_964527025.1 uncultured Chthoniobacterales bacterium
GGGCACTTTAGGTTCCACAGCCAAAAATTCCATGCGAATTCTTTACTTCGACTGCTTTTCCGGGATTTCGGGCGACATGGTTGTCGGCGCCCTGCGCGACCTCGGTGTCGGCGAAGAAATTTTTTCCCGGGCCCTCGCCGCACTGGCTCTGCCCGAAGGAGTCCATGCCCACTTCTCACGCGCAATCCGCCAAGGAATCGACGGCTGTAAATTCGATGTCCACGAGCATTCCCACGGGCACTCCCACGGGCATTCCCACGGGCATTCCCACGGGCATTCCCACGAGCATTCCCACGAGCATTCCCACGAGCATTCCCACGAGCACTCCCACGAGCACTCCCACGAGCACTCCCACGAGCACTCCCACGAGCACTCCCACGGGCACTCCCACGAGCACTCCCATGGGAGGAGCCACAGACAGATTCGTGAACTGATCGTGGGTGCCGGCCTGTCGGAGGGGGTCAAGAGCCGGGTGCTGGCGGTCTTCCGGCGTATTGCGGAGGCGGAGGGAAAGATTCACGGTGTGCCGGTGGACGATGTAGGATTCCACGAGGTGGGTGCGGTGGATTCGATTGTGGACATTGTGGCGGCCTGTGCGGGCATCGAGAGCCTGTGTGTTGGCTGCGTGGCGGCTTCGGATTTGGTCGAGGGGTCGGGCACGATCACCTGCGCCCACGGCGAGTTTCCCCTCCCCTCACCCGCCACACTGGCCATCCTCAAAGGCATCCCCCTGCGCCAGACAGACAGCCCTTGCGAAATGATCACCCCCACGGGTGCCGCCATTCTTGCCGAATATGCAAGTTCCTTCGGCCCAATGCCGTCGCTACGTGTAGGGGCCGTCGGTTACGGATCCGGAACCCGGGACACCCCGGGGCGTCCCAATGTGCTTCGGGCGATCCTCGGCGAAACAGCGGGCGACGCAAGCGACCGGGATGAGATCGTCGTGATCGAGACCAATCTCGACGACATGTCTCCGGAGCTTGTTTCCGCGGCCATGGAATCGGCTCTTCGAGCCGGAGCGCTCGATGCCTTTTGCACGCCGGTTCAAATGAAAAAGGGCCGCCCGGGTTGGATCTTGGGACTGCTGGCGGAGCCGGACAGGGCCGAAGATCTTGCGCGCCTCCTCCTGCGCGAAACATCCGCCTTCGGAGTCCGGATGCATCCCTCCGGTCGCATCAAGCTGGCCCGGAAACAGGAATCCGTACAAACCCCGTTCGGCCCGGTCGCCATCAAGCTTGGGCTCATGGGCGGCAGGCCCCTCAAGGCCAGTCCCGAGTTCGAATCATGCCGACAGGCGGCGGAAGCAGCCGGAGCGACGGTCGCCGACGTTTACCGTGCCGCCCAACTGGCCTGCCCCCGGCCAAGTTGCGGCTGACGCCGCCAAGGGCGGATCCCGGAAGCGTGCAAACGGCACCGCGCCATTGGCGAAGCTGGTGGAAACCCTGGCGTTGTCGAGTGGATGCAACCCCGTTGGGGTTGGTGATAGATATTTGCGTATACCCGGGGGTATCTTCGCAACCTTGGGCTATTGGATGAAGCCCCGTTGGGGCTGTGGCACTTGCTTCACAGAACCGATTGGCACCATTTTGGCAATGGAAGAAATTTGTTCCCACGCTCCTCCCCCCCAAAAAAACCTTGCGGACCCCGGCAGCCGTGATACCGTTCATTTGAACGGCACATGCTCACCGCACGACAACAGGAAATTTTGAACTTCATTCGCAGGCGCGTCCAGACGCGCGGGGGCGCCCCCTCCCTGCGCGAAATCATGGAACACTTCGGGTTTTCATCGCCGGCAACAGTCAGCAGCCCCCTTGATCTGCTCGAGAAAAAAGGCGCCATCCGCCGGGAGCCGGGGCGCACGCGAAACATTTTCCTTCCGGGAGCCGCCAGCCGGCCTGCGCCGATCGAAATCCCCCTCTTTGGCATGATCCCCGCCGGGTTGCCCGCGGGACAGGAGCAGGAGCCCGACCGGTGCATTGCCGTGGATCCGGAGACCCTGCGCCTGCCAAGCGGCTCCCGCACATTCGCCCTGCGCGTGCAGGGCGATTCCATGACCGGCGCGGGAATTCTGGACGGAGACATCGTCATCATGGAGCTGGCCGAGCCGCGCCACCGCAACATCGTGGCAGCACTCATCGACGGGGAAACAACCCTCAAGCGGTTTCTTGTCCAGCGCGGGCGCCCGTTTCTGCGCGCGGAAAACCCGGCGTATCCGGATTTGATTCCGGCCCGGGAGCTTGTGGTGCAGGGTGTGATGCGGGCGCTGCTGCGGACGGTTGCGGCCTCGTCGGCGTAAACCGCCGGAATCGCGGTTTTTCATTGTCCAACGCAGCCTTGTTTTTCGGGGTTCATGCCCGCGTGGGACGCCCTGCGTGCCGGCCCGATCGGTACTGACACGCGGGTGCCGGGGCGCCGGCAAAGTTTTTTGTTGCGCAAGTTTGGCTTTACGGGGCGGGGGCGTGGCGCGCATCGTGTGCGCCATGCAGGACGTGGTGGTCATCGGGGCGAACGGGTATGCGGGCGAGGAACTGTGCCGGATTTTGGCCGGGCATCCGGGCGTGCGGATTGTGGCACTGGCATCGCGGCAGCTTGCCGGCCGGCCGGTTGCCGGGGCCCTGCCGCGTCTTGCGGGACATCCGGGAGTTTCGGGACTTGCGATGGTCAAGCCGGATGTGGATTCCTTGCTCGGGACGGGTGCGCCGTGGTTTTTCCTTGCCCTGCCACACGGCCTTGCCGGCGAATACGCGGCACCTTTCGTGGAAGCCGGACGCCGGGTCATCGACCTGAGTGCGGATTTCCGTTTGCGCAGCGAGGGGGACTACATGGAATTTTACGGATCCCCGCACCCGGTGCCGGACCTTTTGTGGAAGGCGGTTTATGGGTTGCCGGAGATTGCGCGTGATGCGGTGGCGGGGGCGCGGCTTGTGGCTTCGGCGGGATGTTATCCGACGGGCGTTCTTTTGCCGTTGGTACCGCTCCTGAAGGCCGGGATGCTCGATCCGCAATCGATCATTGTTTCGAGTGCGAGCGGCGTGAGCGGTGCCGGGCGCAAGGCCGATACCCCTCTGCTCTTCGGCGAATGCAACGAAAGCCTGCGGGCCTACGGACTCCCAAAGCACCGCCACCTCGCGGAAATCGAACAGGAGCTCACCATCGCCGCCGACACGCCGGTCCGCATCACCTTCGTCCCCCACCTCGCGCCCATGACCCGCGGCATCCACACGACCATCTTCGCCGCCCCCGCACCGGGCCGCGGACACGACCTCATCCGCAACACACTCGCCGCCGCCTATGCCGCCGAACCTTTCGTGCGCGTAAGCGACACTCTGCCCGACACCAAGCACGTCACAGGATCGAACTTCTGCGACATCTCGACACGCTTCGATGACCGCACCGGACGGGTCATTCTCCTGAGCGCAATCGACAACCTCGTCAAAGGCGCAGCCGGCCAGGCGGTCCAAAATTTCAACATCATGGCGGACATGCCCGAAACCCACGGCCTCCTGTGAAAAAATTTCCAAAGGCTTCGGGCGGGGTACTTGCCCCCGCGGGCTTCACCGGCGGGGCCGCCGCCTGCGGCATCAAGACGGGCCGGCCGGACCGCTTGGATCTTGCCTTGGTTGCCTCGGATTGTCCCGCAGCGTGCGCCGCGACTTTCACCACCAATGCGGTCAAGGCGGCCCCCGTGCGCGTCTCGATGGAGCACCTCGGGCGGGGACCCCACCGCGCCGTCATCCTCAACAGCGGCAATGCCAACGCCTGCACGGGACGCGCGGGCATCGCCGACGCCCGCGCCATGGCTGTGGCAACCGCCGCCAAAATCGGGTGCCCGCCGCATGCCGTGCTGGTTTGTTCGACCGGGCGCATCGGGATTCCGCTTCCCATCGACCGCATCACCGGCGGGATCGCCGGGCTTGCCCTCGGGCGCCCGGCGGGCGATTCCTGCGCGCGCGCCATCATGACCAGCGACACGGTTCCCAAGCAGATTGCCATCAAGCTCGGCGGGCCGGCGGGGACCTGCCGGATCGGCGGCATGGCCAAGGGCGCCGGCATGATCAACCCGCAGATGGCCACGATGCTCGCCCTCATCACAACCGACGCCCGCATCCCCCGCCGGGAACTTTCCTCCGCGCTCCGCCACGCCGTCGCGCGCTCGTTCAACCGGATCACCATCGACGGCGACATGAGCACCAACGACACGGTCATCGCCCTCGCAAACGGCGCTTCGGGCGTGGCTCCCGCCCCGGACGCATTCCGCGACGCCCTCGAACATGTCTGCGCGGCCCTTGCCCGCATGATTGTCGCCGATGGCGAGTGCGTCACCCGCTTTGTCGAAGTCTGCGTGCGCGGAGCGTCCGGGGGATCCGATGCCCGGCGCGCGGCGGAGGCCGTCGCCAATTCGACACTGGTCAAGTGCTCATGGGCCGGAGGAGATCCCAACTGGGGCCGGATCATGGATGCCCTCGGCTACAGCGGCGCGCGGATCGATGAATCGCGGATCGCCATTGATTACGGGGATCTGCCGGTCGTCCGCGGAGGCATGCCCGCCGACACCCCCACGAAAGCCCTGCGCGCCGCCGCCGGACGAAAACTTCTCCGCGTGAACATCGACCTGCGCCTCGGCAGGTTTTCCCACGAAGTCTGGACGACCGACCTCACCGAGGCCTACGTCCATTTCAACCTCGGAGAATGAACCCCGGCAAATTGTCACCCGAAGCGCACGTCGAGGTCCTGATCGAAGCGCTCCCATACCTCCAAAAATTCCGCGCCCAGACGTTTGTCATCAAATACGGGGGCGCGGCCATGGAGGACGAGGGGCATGTCGGGCGCCTCCTGCGCGACATCGTCTTCCTCGAAGCCGTCGGCATCAACCCGGTCCTTGTCCACGGCGGAGGCAAGGCGATCACCGCCAACATGCGCGCGGCCGGGATGAAGGCCGAATTTGTGAACGGCCTGCGCATAACCGACCAGGCCGCCATCGCCATCGTAACCCGCACCCTGGATTGCGAAGTCAACCCGCGGATTGTCTCAACCATCAAAAAATTCGGCGGGCGGGCCGTCGGGGTCCCGGGCAGCCGCGTCTTTGTCGCAAAACGCCTGCCGCCCCAACCCGGCCCGGATGGAACGCCCGTCGATGTCGGCCACGTCGGCGAAGCCGTCCGCATGGCCACCGCCGATGTCAAAGATGCCATCCAGCGCGAAATCGTTCCGGTCATCAGCCCCGTCGGCGCCGACGAATCAGGCGCGCCCCTCAATATCAATGCCGATGTCGCCGCAGCCGCCCTAGCCGCCAGCATCCGCGCCACCAAACTTATCTATGTGAGCGATGTGCCCGGCATCCTGCGCGACCCCTCCAACCCCGAATCCCTCATCCCCGGAGTTTCGGCCACCCAAATCGAAACCCTCATCAAGGAGGGCGTCATCGCCGGCGGCATGACCCCAAAAGTCCGCTCGGCGGCCTCGGCCCTCGCCGCGGGCGTGGAAAAAATCCACATGATCGCAGGCCACACACGCCACGCCCTCCTCCTCGAAATCTTCACCAACAAGGGCATCGGCACGGAAATCACCCTCTGACGCATGGCGCCAAAGAGGAAACAGAGATTGTCTTGCCATTGGACGCTGTGATAGCGTTTGATCCCCAAATGAAAAACCATCGCATGGTTGGTTGCATGGTGACTGTTGTCTTTGGGTTTGCGGGTTCGGCAACAATGGGCTATTTGGGGCCGGTGGATTCGCCGAGGAAGAGAGAGGGGGCGGACGGTTCGAGCAAGGCTGGGCCTTTCCACGGGGATTTGTTTTCCATCCAGTCGAGGCAGGTTTCGATGCAGGGGTGGCGGTCGGGGGCGGCGAGCGTGGTCAGAGACGGGATAAAAAAGCGCGCGATGGTTTCTTCGTTCGTGCAGCAGAGGGAGATCTTGCTTCCGATGGCGATGCGTTGGTTTGTGAATGCGCGCGCGGCGCCCATGGCGCCGGATTCGGTTGTGCAGAGAAGGGCGGAGGCTTTGAGGCGTCCCCCGGCGCAGTATTGTTCGACGCACTCGACCGCCTGGGAGTAGGGATTGACGAAGTTTGGCACGGGCTCGCCGATGAGGTGTCCCTCGATGTTGTTGCGGTCGCACCAATTGCGCCAGACGGCGATCCGGCGGGTGATGACGGCATCGATCGGCTGGACATTGAGGCAGTCGATGTGGCGGTGGCCCAACTGCAGGAGGTGGTCGAGCAGGACCTCGATCCAGCGCGGAGGATGCAGGACGATGGAAACCACACCGGCGGCACTCATGTCGAAGTCGATGACCGCGGCCTTGACGCGGCCTTTTTCCAGGCGTTCCTGCCAGATTTGCTGGCTGCTCCCGCCGCCGATCATGAGGAAGACGCCGTCGAGACCTTCGAAGGCATCGGTGATGACCGGGTCGTGGTCGTGCATGTAGTCCACCGTCCGCATGACGAGGCCCCTCTCCCGCGCCACCCGTTCGACGTCGACGCGCCATGCTTCGGAATACGGGGAGGCAAAACAGGGGGCGAGAAAGCCGATCACCTTGCGGAGGCCCGGATGGTTGCCGGTGCGATTGACGACGAGCCGCCGGCTGGGGGCGCGCGTGAGCAGCCCTTCTTCGATCAGCACTTGCAGAGACTGCCGGACGGTCCTGCGGCTGACGCCCATTTCCCCGGCCAACTGAATTTCCCCTGGAAACGTGTTGATCGCGTAGTCCCCGGCTTCGATTCTCTTTCTGAGAAGACTGGCTATTCTCTTATATTTCAAAATTCAGGCAATGCGGTGCTCCGCAATACTTTGGATAAGACCACGGGCGCGGATGACAAGAAAAAATGTAACGCGGTGATTTTCGTCGTTCGCGCGCTGTCGGTTGGGAATTGTCCGAAACGCGGGCCGGGTGTGGGGTCAGCCCCACCGCAGGGTGACAATTTTTTTGGGTCCGATGGGGATTTCGAACTGTCCGTTTCCCATGGGGTGGATGATCGGTTGGTGGGCCGGTTGGGATTCGAAGTCGACCGGGGCGGCGGTTTGGATGCCGAGTGAGGGGTGGAAGGCGACGCGTGCGGTGACCGGTTCTTCATTCGGGTTGAAGAGGCGGGTTTCGATGGCATGGCCGGCCTTGCGGGCGCTGGTGAGGACGGCACCGCCGGAGACTTCGAGGAGACCCGGTGGGGGAGCCGGGGATTCGGGGATGCATTTTCTGGCGCGGGCGAGGTCGACCGGGTCGAAGTGGATGCCGCGGATGCCCCCGGCGAGGTCGGCGGCTTCGCGGAACAGGTGCGGACGGTCGGGTGCACCGGCGAGAGGGACGATGCGATAGCGGAAGCAAAGGTCCCTGCCATGGAGCTGGCCGCCGGGCTCCCCGTCGGTCATGACCGTGCGCCGGGTCGAACGATAGAGGGTGAGGGCAATGGGACGGTCGGGGCGGTCGGGC
>CAZGNH010000294.1:0-6131 GCA_964527025.1 uncultured Chthoniobacterales bacterium
AAAAGAAAGGGCCATACAGGAAGATGTCCTGGCGCCCCTGCCGTGGCGGGTGACCTTTTCCGCTTCGGGGCATGGCTTCTTCAACCGGGGTCTGGTCAAGGCGGCCGGTGAAGAGGCGGGCGGCGGCACGCACGGCATCGAGGTTGTTCAGTCCGGGGACATGCCATGCGCGGCCTGCTTCGAGGGGCATGAGGACCGGTCCGACAGCCACCCTGTAGCGGTAAATTTTTCCCGAGGCCGAGAAGCGCGCGTGAAAGGAGGCGGGGGCGCGGTGCGCGCGGAGCACGCGCAGGGAGGGGGGCAGGTTTCCGTTCAGAGCGCGCAGCCATGCGGCGGGATCGGGGGGGCCGCCGGGAACGTCCATGTGGCAGCATTGTCCGGCGGCGTGCACTCCCGCATCGGTGCGTCCCGCTCCATGGACGACGACCTTGCTCCCGGCAATCCGCCGGGCTGCGTGTTCGAGGCAGTCCTGCACACCCGAGCCGTTGCGCTGGCTTTGCCAGCCACTGAAGGCCCCGCCATCGTAGGCCACAACCAATTTCAGGCGCATGGCCGCGAATCCAGCCAGCTCTGGAGGATGATCTGTGCGGCGGCCTGGTCGATCCCGGCGCGCTGCTTCCGCGCGGAGCGTCCCGCCTCGCGCAGTGCCCGCTGCGCCTGCACGGTGCTGAGGCGCTCGTCCCAGGCAATCACCGGGCACCCGACGCGGGAGGCAAGCTCCGCGATGAAATCGAGCCCCCGGCGCGCGGAGTCCCCGCGGGATCCGTCCATGTTGCGCGCCACCCCCACCACGACGGTGCCGACACCCCGCGATTGGACGAGTTCCGCCACACGGGCGACCGGCGGGCACTTCGCGACGGTGATTGTCTCCAGCGGGTGCGCCAGCATCCCGAGTTCGTCGCTCAGGGCCAGGCCCACCCGCGCCTCCCCCACATCCACGCCAAGCACGCGTTGCATTTCCATTGAAATGCTCCGCCGCAGCAATTATATCAAGCCAATGTCCCACTTCTCCTTGCACAAATTCGGGGATAATCTTCCTGTCACCTCCATCGTGGCGTTTTCGCAGGCGGCGATGGGTTTCGGTCTCGGCCTGCTGCTGGCGCGCCATTTCGGACGCGGAACAAGGACGCGTGTGGCGGTCGCCATGATGGCTACCGGCCTCACGGCGCTGACTCCCCTCATTGGGGGAATCATCACGCACGTAAAAAACCGTCCGACTTCCTCGAGCCGCATGCGCCGGCAGCTTGAAAGCATCCGGAGGAGCACGGGGGTCGCCGGCAATTTGCATCAATTCTGACCCGCATGGGAGTGGAGCAGGCCGTCTCCGTGTGAATCTCTGGCCGGGAACCCTCATTCTGGCATCGGCCTCGCCGCGCCGGGCGGATCTCCTCGCTGCGTCGGGCATCACCTTCGAGATCCGCGTGCCGGGCGGCGTCGAAGAGCATCTCGAAGGTTCCCTCCCCCCGCGCGACCTGTGTCTCGCCAATGCACGCCTCAAGGCACACGCCGTCTCCGCACAGGAACCCGGCCGTCTCGTCCTTGCCGCCGACACGGTCGTAACCCTCGATGGCACAACTCTCGGCAAACCAGCGTCCCTCGCCGCCGCCCGCCGCATGCTTGAATTCCTTGCCGGCCACACCCACGAGGTCCTCACCGGTGTCTGCCTCCGCTCCGCAGACCGCGCCATCGAATTCATCGAATCCACAAAAGTCCGCTTCCGCCCGGCCCGCGCCATCGACTTCGATGCATACCTCGCACGCATCGACCCGCTCGACAAAGCCGGCGCCTACGCCGCCCAGGAAGACGACGGCACCCTCATCGAACACATCGAAGGCCCGTTCTCAAATGTCGTCGGCCTGCCCGTCGAACGCCTCATCGGGACCCTCCATGAACACTTCCCCGCATGAAAAATGGCAACTCAGGCCCAGGTGACGGCTCCCTTGGGCTCTCGGATGACGATCCCGCGCAGGAACTCGACACCTTTGCGGAGGCCCTCGGAGGGGGACATGAGGCTGTCTTCGTGTTCCATCGAGAGGGTGCCGTCGTAGCCGCACATGCGGAGGGTGCTGACAAAGTCGCACCAGAATTCCGGTCCGTGGCCGTAGCCGACCGTGCGGAAAATCCATGAGCGGTTGATTTCGTCGCCGTAGTGCTTGGTGTCGAGGTAGCCGTTGACACCTGCATGGCACGGGTAGAGGCCGGTGTCTTTGGCGTGGACGTGGTGGATGGCGCCTTTGAGGGCGCGGACGGCGAGGACGGGATCAATCCCCTGCCAGAAGAAGTGGCTTGGGTCGAAGTTGGCGCCGATGGTTTTCCCGCAGGCCGCGCGCATGCGCAGGATGGTCTCCGGGTTGTAGACGAGAAACCCCGGGTGTGCCTCGAAGGCGATTTTCACGCCGAGGCCGTCGGCAAAGGCCGCCTGCTTCTTCCAATACGGGATGGCGACCTTGTTCCACTGCCAGTCGAGAATTTTCAAAAAATCCGGCGGCCACGGGCAGGTGACCCAATTCGGGTATTTGGCCACGGGGTGGTCGCCGGGGCAGCCCGAGAAGGTGGTGACGACAGGCACGCCGATGCGCGAGGCGAGTTTGACCGAATCGACGAAGACACGGTGATGTGCGGTGGCGGTGCGCTTGTCGGGGTGGAGGGGATTGCCGTGGCACGAGAGCGAACTGATTTCCAGTCCGCTTTCGGAGACCGCGGCGAGAAATTTTTCGAGTTTCGGGCGGCTGGCGAGCAGGTCCGCCGGCTTGCAGTGGGCATCGCCGGGATACGCCCCCGTCCCGAGTTCGACTGTTTCACACCCCAGATCCGAAATCGTCCGAAGCGCCTTGCGCAGGGGCATGTCGCTCAATATCGCAGAAAAGACACCGATTTTCATGGTGGCTCCATCCTTCCCCGCCATGCTGCACGGAGCGAGGAAAAAAATGCGCCGCCACCGCAAAACGGGTTGTCCTGCAGGGCGTTCCCGTGCAAGTTGTCGCCGCCATGCCCGATTCCTTCATCCCATCCACGCACAGCCTGAGCACCTTCGAGGAGGCCCTGCGGTCCATGCGCGACGAGGCTCTTCTCATGGCAAGCCTGGCCGACCGCAACTTTGAAAACGCCCGCCTTGGAATTTTTACGCGCGACGAGGACGCCTGCAACACGGCCATCGCCGACGACGCCGAAATCGACGCGCTCGAGGTCCAGATCGACCGCGACGGCCTTGCGATCATGCTGCGCTACCACCCGGTCGCCTCCGACCTGCGCAATGTGATCGCCACCATGAAACTGAGCACCAACCTCGAACGCGTCGCCGACCAGACGGTCAACATCGCCCGCCGTGGGCGCCGCCTCCTGGCCCGCGACCCCATTGCCGAGACCGCCGGGCTGCAGCCGGTCTTTGATCAGGCCGCCGTGATGCTCAAAGACGCCATCCGCGCCTTTGCCGACGGAGACATCGGACTGGCGCGCTCTCTCAAGGAGCGGGACAAGGATCTCGACCACCTCAACCGCCAGTTCGCCGAGTGCCTCACCCAGCGCATGGCCGGAGATGTCGAAAACATCCCCGCCTACCTCGACTTGATTTTTATCTCGCGCTTTCTCGAACGCATCGGCGACCAATCGCGCAGCATCGGCGAGGACACCGTCTTTGCCGTGTCCTCCGAGGAGACGCGCCACGTCCGTCCGGCGTAGGAGATCCCGCGGAACCGCAGACCGTTGCGGCGGGTCAGTGCCGCCGCTTTTCCCTGCGTTCCATGAACCAGGCGATGGCGATGCACATTTCGTAGAGCAGAATCATCGGTCCGCCGAGGAACAGGAGGGTGAGGATATCGGTGGTGGGAGTGACAATGGCCGCGGCGATGAAAATAATGATCACCGCAAAGGCGCGTGAGCGCTTGAGGGTCGCACGGTCGAGGATGCCCAGTTTGACAAGCACAAGCACGACCACCGGCAGTTCGAAAGCCAGCCCGAAGGCGATGGTCAACTGGGTCACAAAGGAAAAGTATTCCCTCACCGTCCACGACGGCTGCCAGTTCATCGACTGTGCGTCGTGAAAGAAAAATGCCAGAGCCTGCGGCAGGACCACCGTGTAGCAAAAGACGACCCCCACCATGAACAGCCCGAAACCGACCCCCGCCGCCGGAATCAACACGCGCTTTTCCTTTGCGGTGAGGGCGGGCAGGATGAAGTCGGCAAGGAAGTAGAGGATGAACGGAAAGGCGATGACAAATCCGGCGTAGAAGGCCATTTCGAGGGAGATGGTGAACGAGTCGGCGACCCCGAGAGACTGCAGGTTGGCGGCGCGCTCCGGGGCGACGGTGGCCAGCGGGTGCTGGATGATCGCCGCAAGCTGCACGCGGAAGGCAAAGGCCAGGGTCATCGCCGCCCCGATAACCACCGCCACCCGGATCAGCAGGTGGCGCAAATCCTCGATGTGCTCGAGGAACGGCTTGGGCTCGTCAACGCCCTCCCGGAATTCGAAGATGCGCCCGAAGTTCATTGCCGGGCCGGCAAAATCCCGTCCCAGTGGGCAAGGCGGGCGGCGACATTCTCCGGCGACGGGGCGCCACGGGCGGTGCGGGCTTCAAACGCCGCGCGGAGATCGAAGACGGAAGCGACCGCCTCCGGGGTGAGGCAGGGGGCGGCGTTGGCATAGTCGGAGGGATCGAGGGCATCGAGGGCGACCCCGCGCTCCGCGGCGCGCGCAACAAGCTTGCCGACCGCCTCGTGCGCCTTGCGGAAGGGAATGCCCCCGCGCACAAGGCAATCCGCGAGGTCGGTCGCGAGCAGGGCCGGATCCGAGGCGGCAAGCGCCATGCGGGCCTCCTCGAAGGATGCGGCATCCAGCATCTCGGCGAAAAGCGCGGCCGATGCGCGGATGGTGGCAAAGGAATCGAAGACCGGTTCCTTGTCCTCCTGCATGTCGCGGTTGTAGGTGAGAGGGAGGCCCTTCATGGTTGTGAGCAGGGAGACGAGGTTGCCGAAGACGCGTCCGGATTTGCCGCGGACCAGTTCGGCAATGTCCGGATTTTTTTTCTGCGGCATGAGGCTTGAGCCGGTTGTATGGCGGTCGGAGAGGACGAGAAATCCGAATTCCGCCGAGGCCCAGAGGATCACATCCTCTCCGAGGCGTGAGAGGTGAACGGCGGCAATCGCCATGGCCGCAAGGGCCTCGAGCACGAAGTCCCGGTCGGAAACGGCGTCCATGCTGTTCTCCGAAACGGCGCGGAAGCCGAGGCCGGCGGCGAGCGCCTCACGGTCCAGCGGGATCGTCGAACCGGCCAGTGCCCCGGACCCAAGCGGCATGACGTCCATGCGCGCGGCACAGTCTCCGAGGCGTCCGCGGTCTCGATGCAGCATTTCCACGTAGGCGAGCAGGTGGTGTGCGGCGGGGACCGGTTGGGCGCGCTGCAGGTGCGTGTATCCGGGCATGATGGCGCGCTCATGGCGCGAGGCCAGTCCGACGAGGGCGCGCTGCAGGCCGGCGAGATCCGCGTCGAGGGCGGCAATTTCGTCGCGCATCCAGAGGCGCAGATCGAGGGCGACCTGGTCGTTGCGGCTGCGCGCCGTGTGGAGTTTAGCGCCCGTTTCCCCGATCCGGCGCGTCAGCTCCGCCTCGATGTTCATGTGAACGTCTTCAAGCGACGGATCAAATCCAAACGCACCCGATGCAATGTCGGAGGCGATTTGTTCGAGCCCCTCCTCGATGCTGCGTAATTCGTCCGCGGCCAGAATCCCGGCGGCCCGCAGACCCCGCGCATGCGCAATGCTGCCGCGGATATCGTGCGCATACAACTTCCAGTCGGTTTCAACCGACTGGCTGAACGACGTCAGCCGGTCGGAGGGATCCTGTTTGAATCGGCCTTTCCACATGCCCGAACGATGCCGTCTGTAATCCCCGACGTCCAGCTTCAACGCACGTTCAGAGTTGTTCGGGTGTATGGAGGAGTTGGGAGACGCGTTTGAGGAGGCGGCCGGCGGCTCCGCCGTCGAGGACCCGGTGGTCGAAGCTCAGGGTGAAGAACGCCTCGGTGACCGGGACGAACTCCTTTTTGCCGGGATCCCAGTGGGGTGCGATGCGTCCGGCGCCGATGCCGAGCAGGAGGGTTTGTTCCGGGAGGGGGATGGGGGTGGCGAGGGTGAGG
>CAZGNH010000295.1:0-3757 GCA_964527025.1 uncultured Chthoniobacterales bacterium
GCCACCTTCCTGCCCGTGCGCACCGGCGGCGGATTCGGAACAAGCCACCCCTCCTCCCATCCGCGGTCAATAATCGAACACTCGATGTCTTTGATCGTAACCGGCGGCTCGATCACGCCGAGCACGCACGATCCCTCACAGGGTGCCGGGCAGACACGCCCGGTGAATTCCGGGAAATTGTTTGTCATGCGCAGGCGTTCGAGGGCCTCCTTCCACCGTCCGCGATAAACGAGGTCGTTGAATTCGGGGATGAGGTTGTTGATCGGGCAGCCGCTGGCCATGCCCGAGAGGACGATGCCCGTGTGGCAGTAGGGGGTGCCGCAATCCATGCAGCGCGAGGCCTGGCGCGCGACCCCCTCGTCGTCGCGGTGGTCGTGGATTTCCCGCCAATCCTTCAGCCGCTCCTCCGGCGGGCGGTTCGGGATCGGTGCACGCCCGACTTCCAAAAATCCTGTGGCTTTTCCCATGGGTGTGTGAGTCAGTGGCCGACCTTTGCGTTTGCCTCGAAGGCGGCCTGGATGGCTTCGTCCCCCTGCAATCCCCCGGCCTCCGCGTCACGGAGCGCCAACAGCACGCGCTCGTAATCGGTTGGCAAAACTTTGTGGAAAAGCCCGAGCGCGCGGTCCCAATCGCCGAGCAGGCGGGCAGCCTTCGGGCTGCGGGTGAGTTTTTCGTGGAGTTGAATGCGGGCATGGACCTCCAGGATTTCCTCTTCTCCGCATTCGCTCAGGGGCAGGAGGCGCACCATCTCGGTGTTGAGGCATCCGGCGAAGACCCCGTCCTCGTCGAGCACATAGGCCACACCTCCGCTCATCCCCGCGGCAAAATTGCGCCCGGTGCGCCCGAGGCAAACGACCGACCCGCCGGTCATGTATTCACACGCGTGATCCCCAAGGCCTTCGACGACGGCATGGACGCCGCTGTTGCGAACGCAGAACCGTTCGCCGGCCAGGCCGCAGAGGAAGGCCTCGCCGCCGGTGGCCCCATAGAAGGCCACGTTGCCAAGGATGATGTTTTCTTCGGGCACGAACCCCGGCGCGGCATCCTGCGGCGGGTAGAGGATAACGCGTGCCCCGCACAGGCCCTTGCCCAGATAGTCGTTCGCGTCGCCCTCCAATTCGAGGGTCATGCCGCGCGGGCAGAACGCAGCGAAACTCTGCCCCGCCGTCCCGCGGAACTTCAGGTGGACCGTGCCATCGGGCAAGCCATCCGCCCCGTGGCGGCGGCTGATTTCCGAGCCGGTGATTGTCCCGACCACCCGGTTGACGTTGACGATTGGCAGCTCGGCATGGACATTTTCACCGCGCTCAATGGCCGGCTGGCAAAGCGGGAGGATGCGGGTGATGTCGAGAGAGCGTTCGAGCAGATGATCCTGCTCGCGCTGGCAGAAGGTGCCGACCTCCGGATCGACCTTCGGACGGTAGAGGATCTTCGAGTAATCAAGGCCGCGGGCTTTCCAGTGGTCGATGGCCGGCCGCATCTCGAGCAGATCCGTGCGTCCGACCATCTCGTCGACCGTGCGGAAGCCGAGCTGCGCCATGATCTCACGCAACTGGTCCGCCACAAAGCGCATGAAATGAACCACGTGGTCGGCGGCGCCCGTATAATTTGCGCGGAGACGTTCATCCTGGGTGGCGATGCCCACCGGACAGGTGTTTTTGTGGCACACGCGCATCATGAGGCACCCGAGGGCAACCAGAGGGGCCGTCGCAAACCCGAATTCTTCGGCCCCCAGCAAGCACGCGATGGCCACATCGCGCCCGGTCTTGAGCTGCCCGTCGGTCTCAAGCACCACCCGGCTGCGCAGATCATTCAGCAGAAGCGTCTGGTTGGTCTCCGCAAGCCCCAGCTCCCACGGACACCCCGCATGCTGGATCGAAGATCGCGGACTCGCCCCCGTCCCGCCATCATGGCCGGAAATCAAAATCACATCCGCCTTCGCCTTGGCCACTCCCGCCGCGATCGTTCCCACGCCGATCTCGGAAACCAGCTTCACATTGATGCGGGCGCGACGGTTGCCGTTTTTGAGGTCGTGGATGAGTTCGGCAAGATCTTCGATCGAGTAGATGTCGTGGTGCGGGGGCGGGGAAATGAGGCCGACGCCGGGGGTCGTTCCCCGCACCTTGGCGATCGCCGGAAGCACCTTGTGGCCGGGCAGTTCACCCCCCTCGCCGGGCTTGGCCCCCTGGCTGATCTTGATCTGCAACTCCCGCGCGTTCACCATGTAATAGCTGGTCACGCCGAACCGCCCGCTGGCCACCTGCTTGATGGCGGAATTTTTTGAGTCCCCCCGCTCGTTGGTCCATGTATACCGCACGGGATCTTCGCCGCCCTCGCCCGTGTTCGACCACCCGCCAAGGCGGTTCATGGCAATGGCAAGGGTCTCGTGCACCTCCTTGGAAATCGACCCGTACGACATCGCCCCCGTCTTGAAACGCCGGACGATGCTCTCCACCGGCTCAACTTCCCCGAGCGGGATCGGGCGCACGCCGCGCGTGCGGAATTCCATGAGTCCGCGCAGCGTGTAGAATTCGCGCGACTGGTCGTCCACGAGTTTGGCGTATTTTTGGAAGACCTCGTAGCTTCCGAGGCGGGTGGCCTGTTGGAGGAGGTGGATCGTTTGCGGGTTGAAGAGGTGCCGTTCGCCGTCCTTGCGCCACTGGTAGACGCCGCCGGGTTCGAGGGCTCCGTCGTCGTGTTCGCGTTCGGCGAAGGCGTCGTCGTGGCGGATTTTGACCTCACGGTCAATCCCTTCGAGGCCGATCCCCTCGACACGCGAGGCGGTCCACGTGAAGTATTTGTCGATGACCTTGTGGCTCAGGCCGACGGCTTCGAAGATTTGAGCGCCGCGGTAGCTGGCGACGGTCGAGATGCCCATCTTGGCCATGGTTTTGATCACGCCCTTGATCGAAGCCTTCAGGTAGCGCTTGGCGGCGTCGGCGGGAGTCAATCCCGTTTCGCCGGTGTGGGACATTTCGGCGAGTGCGTCAAGGGCGAGCCATGGGTTGATGGCGTCGGCTCCGTAGCCGAGAAGGAGCGAGAAGTGATGGACTTCGCGCGGTTCGCCGGATTCGAGGATGATGGAGACCTTTGTGCGGGTGCCCTCGCGGATGAGGTGGTGGTGGAGGCCGGCGACGGCAAGCAAGGCCGGGATCGGCGCCCGGCGGGCATTGACTCCGCGGTCCGAAAGGATCAGGAGGTTGACCCCCTGCCGGATGGCGAGGTCGGCGGCGTTGCAGAGACGGTCCATGGCCACTTCGAGTTGGTGGCCGCTGTGTTTGGCGGACGCGGGATCTTCGATCGAGAGATCCGGGTTGTCCATGTGGCCGGGGAGCTGGCCGGCGGCGAGGCCCGCTTCGGCGGCGCGGGCGGGGTAGAGGATTGGCAGGGGCGCGGAGCGGAATCCGGCGAGGTTGCATGCTTCGATGTCGCGCAGGCGGGCGAGGGAGGCGTTGTCGATGATCGGGGTCTCGATGCGCAGGAGGCGGCAATTTTTGGGTCCAGGATCAATCATGTCGCCTTCCGGGCCAAGGAACGTGACGCTGGCGGTGATGAGTTCCTCGCGGATCGGGTCGATGGCCGGGTTGGTGACCTGCGCGAAGAGCTGCTTGAAGTAATTGTAGAGGAGCTGCGGGCGATCGGAGAGGACGGCCAGCGGGGCGTCGTTGCCCATCGAGCCGAGGGGTTGGCTGGCGGTCTCGGCCGTCGGGCCAAGGATGAAGCGTTTGTCCTCGAAGGTGTAGCCGAAGGCGCGTTG
>CAZGNH010000296.1:0-4351 GCA_964527025.1 uncultured Chthoniobacterales bacterium
TCCGGGATAAATCCCCGCTCAAAGAACCGGGAACTTCACCCATTTTTCGGCTGCGGCGGAGCTTTTGACCGCGGTGGCGATGAAGGCCATGCCGGCGACTCCGTCTTCGACGCCGGGGAAATCGTAACCGTCCTCGGGCGCGGGGATGCCGTCAATCCGGTCGGTGATCGCTTGGGCGACGCCGAGGTAGAGGTTTGCAAAGGCCTCGATGAACCCCTCCGGGTGGGCGAAGGGGGTGCGTGAGTTCGCTCTGGCTTCGGGCCCGAGGTAGTTGTTGCCGCGGCGGAAAATTCTGCGCGGCGCATTGGCGGACTTTACGATCAAGTCGTTCGGCTCCTCCTGATGCCATTCGATCGAGGCCTGGGTTCCATAGACCCGGATGGCCAGTGCGTTTTCGTCGCCGTTGGAAATTTGCGAAGCGTGGAGGATCCCCTTTGCGCCGCCGCGGAAGCGGACGAGGCAGTTGCCGTCATCATCGAGTGTGCGCCCCGGAACAAAGGTTGTCAGGTCGGCGCACAGCTCGTCGATATCGAGGCCGGTCACGTAGCGGACAAGGTTGTGCGCATGGGTGCCGATGTCGCCCATGCAGTTTGAAATGCCCGCGATGGCGGGGTCGGCACGCCAATTGGAAATCTGGCCGCCGCCCTCGACACTGCCGACCGCATGCCCCTGCGGATACTCGGCCACGATTTTCAGGATGCGCCCGAGCTCGCCGTCACGCACCATCCGGCGCGCCTCTTTCACCATCGGGTAACCGGTGTAATTGTGGGTCAGGGCAAAAATCAGCCCCGAGCGCCGGACGATCCCGCGCAGCTCGAGGGCCTCCTCGAGGCTGTGGGTCATCGGCTTGTCGCAAACGACGTGGAAACCGGCCTCGAGAAAGGTTTTTGCCACCTCGAAGTGCAGGTGGTTCTGCACGACGATACTCACAAAATCGATGCGGTCCCCGCGGGCCGCCTCCTTCTCCGCCATTTCCCGGAAGTCCCCATAAACCCGCGCCGGGTCGAGGAAAAGGTCCGCGCCCGAAAGCCGCGCCTTTTCCGGATCGGAAGAAAAGGCCCCGGCGACAAGCTCGATCCGCCCGTCGAGGGCCGCCGCCATCCGGTGCACACGCCCGATAAAGGCTCCGCGGCCACCGCCGACCATGCCCATGCGCAATTTGCGGTTCATCGTTGATTGATTTTTGAAAAGTTCGTGTGGGTTCCGCGGGGCGCGCGTTCAGGAGACCGCCACCGGAGCGCCGGTGCGCGAGGACTCGTAAACCGCGTCGATGATCTTCATCAGGGCAAGTGCTTCGGCGGGTGTGTTGAGGGGTTTTTCCCTTCCCTCGATGGCCGCGATGAAATTTGCGGCGGACCGGATGCGTCCCATGTCCTCGCACTCCGGCACAAGGATCGACCGGTTGACCGATTGCCCGTTTTCCTGGACATACAACTCGCAGGAATCGACCGCCGTCTCATCAAGTCCGTCACGCCCGAACAGGCGCTCGACCTTGCCACCGGCCCCGGTGCCCTGGAATACGACCGAGACAACCTCGCGGTGGTTCATCTCGGCCCACGACGTGCGCAAACCCAGACACTGGCCGGTCTTGAATGTCACAAACGCATGGGCCGCCGCCTCGACGTCGGTCGTGCCCCCCTCGATGTCCGGCAACCCCCACGGACCCTTGAAATCCTTGTCGGTGATGAAATCCCGGTACGTCCTCCCAAGCACGTGGGCCGGCTCGGGATACCCCATGAAATGCAGGGTCAGATCGACCATGTGGAGCAGGTCGATGAGCGGGCCGCCACCCGCCATCGCCTTTGTGGTGAACCAGCCGCCGAACCCCGGGATGCCGGTGCGCCGGATCCATTGCGCCTGCGCCGAATTGATCGTGCCGATCGTGCCGTCGGCCAGATACCCGCGCATCGCATACGATTCCGGCCGCGCCCGGTTGTTGAAGTTGAACATGAGCGTCCTGCCCGCCTTCTCCGCGACCTTGATCATGCCCGCGACCTCCGCGGCATTGAGCGCAGGCGGCTTCTCGCAAAACACGTGCTTGCCCGCCTCAAGCGCCTCGATCACAAGCGGCGCATGGAATTTGTTGGGCACGATGACCGACACGGCATCAATCGCCGGCAACGACAACATCTCCGCGACATTGCCGTGGGCCGCGGGAATGCCGTGCGCTTCGGCCGCCTTCCGTGCCGCAGGCTCATGGGCGTCCGCGATGGCGACGATCTCCGCGCCCGCTTCCCTGAATCCCGCGATGTGGTAGCCGACCATGCCGCCGGCTCCGATGATTCCAATTTTGGTTGCCATATGTTTGTCAGAAGGTGGTTTGTATCGCCGGGGAAAAACCGCCTCCGGGGCTTTGACCGCCGGCAGTTTGGAAGCGTGTTTCCATGAGCGGAGGCTTTCACAGCGGCCTTTGGAAGTCAAGGCGGGCCCTCCTTCGTCCGGGGGCCTGAGAGGGACTTCCGGCAGCGCCTGCCCCGGGCCGTTGAGCGGAAAAATTGTTTGATCTTGAAATTGGGGCTTGCGTTGGTACGGGGATCGCCTAAGGTTGCGGGCTCCCAAAGATATGCCAAAACCGATTGCCCGCAGCAAAACCCGCAAGTCCGTCTCCAAGCGCTTCAAGATGACCGCACGAGGAAAGCTTGTCCGCGCGAAGGCCGGGCGCAGGCACCTGCTCAAAAGCAAATCGGCGGGACGCAAGCGCAAGCTGGCGAAAAGCGCGGTTGTCCACCCGAGTGACCAACCGCGCCTGAAGGCATGCCTGCCCTTTCACTAGGGGCCGGGTGGTTTGTCCGACTGGCCGCGCACCACGCGCGGCATAACCCGGAGCGGTGAGTCGGCGGACCAAACAAAAAAACAACCGCTCCGAAGGAGGTTCCGGTCCGGCGCAAGCCGGCAGGAAACGCGACAGCCATGCCAAGAGCAACAAACGCGCCCGCCAGCCGGGCACGACGCAAACGGGTGATCAAAGCCTCGAAAGGATACCGGGGCCGCCGCTCGAAACTGTTCCGATACGCCAAGGACGCGCAGATGAAGGCCAAGACGTGGGCCACGCGCGACCGGAAGACGCGCAAGCGCACGTTCCGCGCCCTGTGGGTGACCCGCCTGAGTGCGGCGGCTCGTGCCGAGGGCCTGACCTACAGCCGCTTTATCGAGGGGCTGAAGGCGGCGGGCATCCTGCTTGACCGGAAAATTCTGGCCGATTTGGCGGTGACCGACGAAGCCGCGTTCCGGGAGGTGGCCGGGCTTGCACGGGCCGCCCTCGAGAAAAAAGCGGCCTAGGGTTTGGGAGGGTGACGGCCGGTTCGGGCAGTGACGAGGCGACCGGATCCGCGATTGCGGAGATCCGGGCGCGCGCTCTCGGTGGGATCGGGGCGGCGGCGGACGAGGCGGCGCTCGAGACGGTGCGTGTCGCGATGCTGGGGCGCCAGGGGGAGGTCACGCGTCTTGGCGAGGGCATGCGCACCCTGCCCAAGGAAGAACGCCCGGCCTTCGGCAAGCTGCTCAACGAATTGCGCGGTGCGGTGACGGCGGCGCTCGAAGAGAAGACGGCGGCGCTGCGCGCGGCTCGCGACGAGCGCGAGGCGGGCGGCATCGATGTGACCCTGCCCGGGCACCCGTTTCCGCGCGGAGCGCTCCATCCGCTCACGCGTTTGATGGACCGGGCCGTGACCATTTTCCGCAGGATGGGCTTTGCGCTGGCCGGGGGTCCGGACATTGAAACCGAGTGGCATTGTTTCGATGCGTTGAACACACCGCCCGACCACCCGGCCCGCAACGAACAGGACACATTCTATCTGCCCGACGGCCGGCTCCTGCGTTCCCACACATCCACCGTCCAAATCCGCGTGATGGAAACCCAACCGCCCCCGCTGCGGATTATCGGACCCGGCGCCGCCTACCGGCGTGACGAAGTGGATGCGACCCACCTCTCGCAGTTCAACCAGATGGAGGGACTGGCCGTCGCCCCGGGCACCGGCCTTGCCGACCTCAAGGGAACCCTTGAATTCTTCTTCCGCGAACTCTTCGGCCCCGGCACGGAAACCCGCTTCCGCCCCCACTTTTTTCCGTTCACCGAGCCGAGTTACGAAATCGACATCCGCGCCGCGGCCCTCGGGGGCAAATGGATGGAGCTGGCGGGGTGCGGGGTCGTCGATCCCGCCGTGTTCGAGGCCGTGTGTTCGAGGCGCGGCGACCGCGTCTATGATCCCGAGGTGGTGGGAGGATTCGCCTTCGGTTTCGGCATCGACCGCCTCGCCATGAACCTCGCCAAAATCCCCGATATCCGCCTGCTGGTCGAAAACGACCTCCGCTTCCTCCGCCAGTTCGCATGACCGCACAACCTCCACGCCCG
>CAZGNH010000297.1:0-4869 GCA_964527025.1 uncultured Chthoniobacterales bacterium
GAGCACCGCCTGCATGCGTTCCCACAGCGCGTAGCCCCACGGTTTGATGACCATGCACCCGCGCACCTCCGAATTTTCGGCCATGTCGGCCGCCCGGACAACCTGCTGGTACCATTCCGGGAAATCCTCCGCCCGGGTCGGCGAAATTGCGTGCTCTTTGCTCATTTGGGTATCGGGCACCATGCGGCCAAGTGTCCTCCCCTGCAAGCCCTGACGCGAAACGCCGGCGCACTTCATGCGCGGCACGGAAACCATTCGAGGGCTTTTCAAGATCCTGCCGGGCACGTAGGGTTTTTGCATGGCAACGGTCGATTACTGGATCGTGGGGGTCTATCTGGGAGGGTTGCTGGTGGCGGGCGCGTTGCTTGCGCGGGCTGCGGGCCGCAGTGCCGAGGCCTACTTTCTGGGGGGCAGGAAGCTGCCATGGTGGGCCTTGGGAGCCTCGGGAATGTCGAGCAATCTGGATGCAGCCGGCACGATGACGATTATCTCGCTCCTTTACGCGTTTGGTTTGCACGGATTTTTCATCGAGATGCGCGGAGGGGTGGTGCTTCCGATCGCGGTGTTTCTCGCCTTTATGGGGAAATGGCACCAGCGCAGTGCGGTGATGACAACGGCCGAGTGGATGGAGTTGCGCTTTGGAAAGGGAACCGGGGGCCGGCTTGCCAGAATCCTCGCGGCCTTCACCTATCTGGTGATCACCGTGGGCATGATCGTGTTTTTCCTCGCCGCGGCGGGAAAATTCCTCTCCTCCTTCCTGCCCTTCGACGCGGCTACGTGCGCTCTTGTCATGGCGGGAGTCGCACTGGTTTATACGATGGCAAGCGGGATTTACGGCGTGGTTTGGACCGATGTGGTGCAGGCTGTCCTGATTGGAGCGGCGGCCGTTTATGTGGCGGTGCGCGGGTGGGGCCTTGTGACCCCCGAGTTGCTCGAGGCGTGGCCCGGCGACCGCTGGAACCAGTTGCTTCCGGTTTTTCGTGACGCGGATCTTGGCGGTTATGAATGGTTCGGTCTGTTTCTTTTGGCGTGGGTTGGCAAGGGATTGCTCGAGGGGCTCGGGGGCAGCGGGGGCTCGGCGTACATGGCCCAGCGCTTCTACGCGGCGCCGGATGAGACCGCCTGCCGCGGGCTCTCCATGCTCTGGATTGTGCTGTTCTCCTTCCGCTGGCCGATGGTCCTCGGCTTCGCGCTGATTGCCATCCACCTCGGGGTCGGGAAGGAGGACGTCGAGACGATTCTGCCCGCCGTGATCGGGTCGGACTTTTTCCCCGCCGGGGTGCGCGGGCTGGTCGTCGCGGCCATTCTTGCCGCCTCGATGTCCACCTTCGACAGCACCATCAACGCCGGGGCTTCCTACGTGGTCCGGGACATCATCCAGCCCCTCTTCCCGGGTCTGGGCGAGCGGGCCCTTGTTCTGGGTTCCTACCTCGCCTCGGGAGCCATTGTCCTCGTCGCCCTTGTTCCGGTTTTCACCGTCGCCCATTCGATTCTGGATATCTGGGTGATGATTGTCATCCAGCTCTTTCCCGCCTTTTTGGTGCCCTTTGCCCTGCGCTGGTACTGGGCGCGGTTCAATGGAGCCGGATTTGCGTCGGGCATCATCACGGGGTTTGCCGCCTCGACAATTCTTTGGGCCGGCCGCGACGTGTTCGCTCTCAACGAAGTGCTGACCCTCCTTGCCATCGGTTCGGTTTCCCTTGCCGGATGTCTTGTGGGCACTCTGGTGACTCCTCCAGTCTCAACACCTGTGCTCGAGACCTTTTACGCCCGCATCCGGCCATGGGGGTGGTGGCCGCGGGAATGGCGCGCCGCCCACCGGGAGGAACACCGCCGCGACGGCATCCGTCTTGCCGTGGCACTCGTCTGGCAGACCCTGACCTTTCTCCTTCCGATGCTGCTGGTGCTGCGCCATTACGGCTCGGCCGCCATCGTCGCATCCCTCTGGGCTGCTCTCGGAATCTGGCTTCTGGCAACCATCCGCCGCCCATGACCAACCCCGCGCGGGCCCACCCGGCGCTCCAATCCGCACATCAAAGCATGGAAGCACTGCCAAACCACACTGCTCCCCCAACGGGGAGTTTCCTCCGGCGAAAATTGTCCTGTCGAAAATATTCCTTGCGGGGGAATCCGGAGCGGGTATTTTGGCGCGATGCGTCCGACGGCATGGATTCTGGTTTTGTTGCTTGCGGGCGGACTTTCCGCCCACGCGGCCGGGCCGGTCATGTCACGGTGTAAACTCAAGGCTCTGACCATCGAGAGCTTGAATGACGGAATCCCCTCGGGCTGGTGCGGCCGTGCAATGCTCTCACTCCTGAAGAAGTCGGGACTCGGGGATGGCCTCAAAGGGGGCAATGGCCAGGACTGGGAGCACATTCTCTCCGCGGCAGGTTGGAAACCCGTCCGCGTCAGATCTCCCCACAGGGCTCCTTTGGGCAGTGTGCTCGTTTACCTCGGGGACCGCAGGGTCGGGAAGGCGCTGCGCGGCACGCGCGGCGGGCGGTTCGGGCATGTCGAAATGGTTTCTTTGGCCCCGACGGGCGGGCGCATCTATGTCGCCGACATGCCGCGGGTGCGCCCCGGCGGAACCGTGCCGGACAATTTCACCGGACGCGCATGGGTCCCGCCCCGCACACTCCTGGCCTCCGCGCCCCCCATCGCCGAACAAATCAGCGCGGTCCTCGACGAGCGCCTCCAAATGGCCCACACGTTCTTCTCCGACCGTGAATCCCGGTTCGCAAAACTCGAGGTGGATTCTCCGCCGGGCGGATTGCGCCGGATCGATTGAAGCCGCGCGAATCAGGCGGACGACGGTTCGGGATGACCCGCTGTACCGACCGGAGGAAGGGAATCCGTACGGGAATGCGCCTTGCCTGACGCAGTGGATTTCCCGGATTTTTTCGAGCCGCCCGGTTTCTCGTTGTTCCACGCGGCGAAAAGCTCGGCATCTTCGAACAGCTCCTGCGGATTGATCGCGTAATGGGGTTTGGCGAGAATCCCCCGGTCTGCATATTCGGGCTGGCAGTCGAGGCAATAGGCCGCCAGCTCGCTGCAAATCCACCGGTCATCCCGGTTCATGAGCCTGCCAACAAACCTGTCCGGGGAATCCTTGAACGCCGAAAGAATCCACCGCCGCAGAAAACTCCCTTCAAGCATCTGCGCCGCCAAAAGAAGATGATCGTAACGCGTCCCCACCTGCCCAAGCGCCGCCTCCGCTATCCGCCGCCCAATTCCCGCGTTCAACTTCCTCGGCTTGCGAAAAAAAATCCGCGTCCGTGCACAGGAAAAATATTTCTCGAGCGGGGTTTTGACGACCCCCTTGCCGGCCAGAGCCTCGACACACTCGTTCTGTCCGGTCACAACAAGCACATGCGAAACATGCATGTCGCTCATCCGCGACCAACGCGTGAAATACGCAATCCCCCTCGACACCGGGTCCTTGGTCGAATGCGTGAACCCGATGAACCCCTGCCGGTAGGTTTCGCCATAGACAGGCTCCACATTCTCCGCCAACAAACGCGAAGAGGCATGCAGCGCCAGCGCCAGTCGCTTCGGAGTCCTTGCCATGCCCCAAGCGCATAAACACTTGCCGGCCATCAGGCAAGTCCCGAATGGTGCCCGGTGATAGCGGGCCAAGGATGCACCACTGCAGGCCGGATGGCCTTGTCACCAAAACCCCGGGGGTGCTGCGCTTGCCCCGGACGGATTGATTTGGCCTCTTCGGGACCTGATGGAGCGTCATTCAGGCAATTCCCAAAGTTTTTCATCTTTTATAAGATGCCTATGAACAATGGATTACAAAAAAATTTAAGTGATTTTGCGTGACAGAACCCATGATTGCGTGTAATGTCTTTGTTCATGCTTATGCAAAGAAAAAGTGCGTTTTCACGTCGTTTGCCGGATCTGGTAACCGAGGAGTTGGTCGCGGCGCTGTCCAAAAAGGGCGCTTCCTATGAGTTCAAACAACTCTTCGACATTGTCCACGAGCGCCTCAAGGCGCGCAACGCGGCCAGTGGCGGTGAAGAAATGCTCCGCCTGCGCGCCTACGAAAAACTGCAAAATCTCGTCTCGCGCAGCATGGTCAAGAAAACCGGCAAGAAATACCGGGGGCTCGCCTCGTTGTCCAAAGCCCTGACGCCCCCCGCGCCGGTGGCTGTGGCCGCGAAGTAGGCGACAGGCCGGGGATTTGCAGGCGGTGTCCGTGAAGGCAGGCATTCTGGCAATGGTTGCCGTGGGGCTCTGCGGATGCGCGGCGATGGAGGTCAACCGGCAGGAGGCCCGGATGGACAGCCTGCGCAGGGCAGGCTTTGTGTCGGTGCCGGTCCAACAGCTTTCCGACGATCCGCGTTTCGCCAGTCTGGCCCCCCACACGCTGCAGGAAGTCGAGGTGCGCTCCGGAATCGTGACCTGCTACTACGACCCCGGGAACCGCAGGGTGCTTGTCGGCGGGGCGCGCGAAGCCGCCGCCTATGCGGCAATGACGAACGGTTCGCGCATGGCAGTCCGGGCCGCACAGCGCGGCGTGGTCAAGGACCGGCCCATGCCGGTGCGCTGACGCGGCGCGGCTTGTGTTGTCGCCGTTGCCGCGGCCGGGTCCCGCGTATCATCACCTTTTTTAAAGCGATGGACTGGAGGATGAGCTCAGGCTCTCATGGTCTGTTCCGGCAAATGTCACCGTCAGTCCACCGACTTCGCGCGTGTGGGGTTTCCTGACATTTGCGGCCACGACAAAGTTGTTGCCTTCGGGGTGAATCGCCCGGAAGGCTAGTTGCTCTCTTCGAGTTTCTTTTCGACGGCGATTTCGTCGAGGTTGCGGTGACCGACGACCGTGCCGTCGTCGAGGTCGTTGGTGGTCTGGGCGACAAGGCG
>CAZGNH010000298.1:0-4053 GCA_964527025.1 uncultured Chthoniobacterales bacterium
GAAAACCACATGACGAATACCGGGGAAAACATGCGCCAACAATGTGCTCTTGCCCACCTGCCTCGCCCCGGCAACCAGCACCGTTTTGAACGCCTTCGCGTAACGGCAAAGCTTTTTTTCAAGATGCCTTTGAATGTATGTCATTGTGCAATATTACCAGACAATAAGGTAATTTCAATACTGATTTGTCTGGTTTAAGTGTTTCGCTTCGCGAAATGGGTGAAAGAATCGTGCCGGGACGGCCCGATCCACCTTGGTTTTTTTTTATTTGCGCGGCAGATGGGTGGATCGCGACGTCCCGGCGCGATGGTCGAAAGTCCTCCATAAAACGAAACATCCATCTATACGCGTAAAGATTCAAAGGTGTTGCGTTTTGCGGGGTGCATGGGTCCTTTTTAGTTCTGTGAGCCCAAGGTGTGCAAACACCGTGTGCATAAAAAACGCAGACTCCCAAAGCCCGCAAACCGGCAACGACCATGAAAACTCCCTGCTCCAAATTTTTCCTCGCGGGAATCGCGGCACTCGCCCTGGGCGTCCCGGTCTCGTTGGCGCAAACCCTGTATGTGCGCTACGATTTCAATGACCCGCAGTCCGGCTCTTCCATTGCCGACAGTGGCGACATCGGTGGTTTCACCGGAACTTATGACGTGGGAAAGGTTGCATCGCCGATCAATACGGGGACATCCGGCGACACCATGGGAGTCAGTGGAAAGGCCGGTGACTACGCTCTGCCGGGCCTTCAGCTCGGGGCGCCTGCAAACAGCAAGGTAAACATGTTGCTGGATGGAACGGCGACTTTTCCCATGGACGCCACGGTTGTTTCGTCTTTCACCTTCACGTTCTGGTTCAAAGGAGACATCTCATCGAGTGGCGGAAATGCGGGGCGGATTTTTGAAAGCGTGAAGCAGCCGGGCGACGCAACGAGCACGTTGTTTTACAAAGCAAGAGACGGAGATCGGAATTTCCGGGCGGTGGGCTTCGGCAGGAACCCGATGACCAGCCCGCCAGATGCCTTCTCGGAAACGGACGAGTGGATTTTCGTGGCGCTTGCGTTCGATGCGGTCAACGATATCTACAGCTATTACAAAGGAACAACCACATCGGCTGTCGCTTTGGTGAGCTCCGATTCTAACATGTCCAATGGATGGGCTCCGAACCCCAATGACACTTTGTCAACAGCTCTGATTGCCAACAGGTCAACTCTTGACCGCCGTCTCGGTGTGGCCCTCGACGACTTCCGCCTCTATGGCGCGACCGACGACAGTTTGGACGGGGCCCTCTCGCAGGCTCAATTGGAGACCATTCGGCGCGAAGGCATCAACAACACCCCCCCCGGGCACCGGTCCTCGCCCTGATCGCTTTGGCTTTTGGCGGGGAGGTTTTCCTGCGCCTCCGTCGTGCGCCCCGCAGGCCGGAGAACCGGGTCATTGACTTCCACAGACCCATCTGATGTCCCTCAACCATGCAAATGAGTGAAGCGCCGCTCACACTGAACACGAACGGCGGGTGGTGCTGGTATCAGGACCCTCGCGTGATTGTGGATTCGCGGACCGGCGCGGTGCTGTTTGCCAGCATCGCCAGCGGGGGTGGCGCCGGTGGCGGGCGGCGCGCGGGCAATGTCGAGGTGACGGCGTTCGACCCGGCGACGGGCCGCTTGCGGACGGTCGCTGTGGGCCGGTTCCCCAGCGGTGAGGGGATGGGTGACGACCACGATACTGCGGCATTGTGGCAGCGGCCTGACGGGCGATACCTCGTCGTTTACACCGCCCACAACCACGGTTATCACGAAAAACGACCGCAGACGTTCTATCGCATATCGACCGATCCCCACGACGCAAGCGAATGGCAGCCCGAGCGGGCTTTCGACTGGCCGACCGACGACCCTGTGGGCAACGGGTGGATCGCGGTGACCTACTCGAACCTGCACCACCTTTCGGCCGAGGGCGGCGGGAAGGGCCGGCTGTACAACATCGCCCGGGCACCGGGCCAGTCATGGCGCATCGCCACCAGCGACGACTGGGGCGAGACGTGGGCCTGCCGCGGCATCCTCACGCTGCCGCCCGAAGGCGGGCGCGCCTACTCCAACGGCTACCCGAAATTCGCTGACAACGGCTGCGACCGGATCGACTTTCTCATCACCGAGGCGCACCCCCGCGACTACAACAACGGCATCTACCACGGATTCATCCAAGGCGGCAAAACGTTCGACTCGGCAGGCAACGTGATCGACCCCGACACCTTCTCCGACACCGCGCCCCTACCCGAGCAGTTCACGGCGGTCTTCAAACCCGAAGCCCCGGCGCAAGGCGCTTATCACACCGGCTGGACGACGGAGCTGGTGCGCGGGAGCGACGGCGGGCTGCACGCGCTGTTCACCTGCCGCGTGGGAGTCGAAAGCGGCGAATTTCGCCCGCCAACCACCAACCTCCCCGGCAATGCCGACCACCGTTTGTTCTACGCCCGGCTGGACGGCGAGACATGGCGGACGACGGAACTGGCCCGCATGGGGCGCGGCCTCTACGGCTTTGAAGAGGACTACACCGGCCTGGGCGCGATCGACCCGCACGACCCGCGGACCGTGGTGATCTCCACGCCCTTCGACCCCCGCGACGGACGGCAGTTGGCTCGTCACCAGTTGTTCCGGGGCCGGACCGACGACGCCGGTGCGACGTGGCACTGGTCGGCCCTGACGGAGAACGCAATCGCGGACAACCTCCGCCCCCGCGTGGCGCCACTCAACGACGGACGGCGGTTGCTGCTTTGGCTCCATGGCACATACCGCACCATGCACGACTACGACCAGGCGGTGCTCGGCCATATCCTCGACTGAACCGCCCAAGAAAACGTGAACCACACACGCTCATCGCATGTCCCCGGAAAAATACCCGCAATCCCCGGCACCAGGGCCGGCTGGACACAGCCGATGGTGCGCCCGCACCTTGGGCTCCCCCAATTCCTGAGTCCGCTTCCGTCTCGCCGCAGTCACCTCACGGCTGGCCCGCAATGCCAAAAACCCGCCAGTGTGCCACCCCCTCGCGCCACCATCGCAATTCCACGAATGGTTGCCGCCTCCCTCCTCACCACAAGCACCTCGCCACCCCCGAAACCAAAAATCGCAACTATACGTGTAAAGATAAAAAGGTGTTGCGCGTTGGGCGCATTCGGGATTTGATGCTTTTGACGCAAAGAATGTGCGGAACCTGACCCCAACCATCCAGCAATCACCATGAAAACTCCCCTCTCAAAATCCCTCATTGCAGGACTCGCGACACTTGCCGTCGGCGTCACCGCCGCCTCGGCGCAGACCCTGTATGTGCGCTACGATTTCAACGACCCGCAAACCGGCTCGTCCATCGCCGACAGCGGCGGCCCGGGCGGTTTCACGGGAACCTATGAAGTGGGTGGCACAGCATCGGCCATCAACACAGGGGTTCCGACTCCTCCCACGACTATTGCCGGTGTCAGCGGCCAAGCTGGTGATTTTGCCCTGCCGGGCATTCAGAACGGCGCGCCGACGAATTCGGCTGTGGACATGCTGCAGAACGGGACATCGACATTCCCGACAGCAACCGGAGCTGCGGGCGTTCTCAAGTCGTTTACCTTCACCTATTGGTTCAAGGGGGACATCACCTCAAGCGGGGGCAACGCCGGGCGGATCTATGAAACCCTCCGCGGGACGCCCAACAACCAGACATCCACCCTTTGGTACAACTCGACCTCGACAAACGACTTTTTTAGTGGTGTATTCGGTGCCTCCGGGAATTTGAACAGCATTCCAAATGCCTATTCCGAAACGAACGAATGGATTTTTGTGGCACTGGCAGTGGACGCAAATTCGGATACTTTCAGCTATTACAAGGGATCGACAACGTCGGGGGTTTCGCTTGTAAATTCCGGCTCGACCAATGCGGGTTACGCTGGCTGGGGACCGGGCCAGACGACGGGTGGGATCACAGATTCCATGGTCGGGAACAGACCAGCTTTGGAACGCCGTCTCGGCGCCGCCCTTGACGACTTCCGCATCTACGGAGCGACCAACAACAGTTCAGCCGG
>CAZGNH010000299.1:0-5102 GCA_964527025.1 uncultured Chthoniobacterales bacterium
CGGGCGGGGTGATTTCGTCATATTCCGCGATGACGAAGGCGGCGGGGCCGGTGAAATCTTTGAGGGCTTTTGAGGAGTCGAAGCGGTCGGTCATGAGCCACCGGACGGGGAACCACGGGTAGTGGTGTTGGGCGACCGAGACGAGGGAATCGAAGGGGGTGATGAGGAGGAGACCGGCGATTTTTCCGGGGGCGGCGGATGCGGCAAGGCATGCGACTCCGGTGCCGATGGATTCGCCGACAAGCAGGGGGCGCCCTTGGACGGCTTCGATGGCCTCGATTGCGGCGGCGGTGAGGGACGCTTCGGAGGGGGAGCCGTCGCGGTCGCCGTAGCCGGGGTATTCGAGGATGTGGACAGTGAGGTCCGGGGATGCTTCGCGCAGGCGGTCGGCGAGTCCCGCCCGATGGAGGGCATGGCCCGCATTGCCATGGAAAATGATGGCCGGACGGGACGGGTTGCCATCAAGGCTCTTCCACCCGATGGGTGTGCCGCCGGGGGTTTTCCACCGGGCAAACCCGGAGAGCTCCGCAAGCGCATCGAGTTCAGCGGCCGGTGCGCGGGTCGGGAAGAAAATCATGCTGCGCTGGAGGGAACATGTGGTCACGGCAAAGAGAGCATAGGCAAGGAACACCGCACCGGCCAGACGGATGATTTTCACCGATGGAGGAGGTTGCGAAGTTTCGAGGTGACGGCGCGGGTTGCGTCGCGCATTTCGCCGACCCGCAGGAGGAAGCAGGCTGCGGCGTATGTGGCGGCCCCGGCGGCGATGAGCCCGAGGAGGGCGGCGGCGCGCACTGCGAGGGATGCGTGGTCGATGAGGGGGCCGCCTGCGGTCAGGCCCGCAATGCACACCAGGGCGAGAACTCCGGATGCGGCGGCGCACTTGAGGGTCGAGAGGCCGAGAACGCGCGCGTCCATGCCGCCCGCAAACCGGTGCATGAGCAGGTAAAGGGTTGCGAAGTTGAAGGCGGCGGAGAGGGCCGTCGCCAAAGCAAGGCCCCGGTGGCCCAGCCCCAGATGGAAGATGAACCAGTAGTTCAGGCCGAGGTTGATCGCAATGGCAGCGAAGCTCACCAGCATCGGGGTCCACCGGCGGTTAATCGCGTAAAAGGCCGGCGAAAGGACCTTCACGCACGCGTAAGCCACAAGGCCGAGCGCATAGAACTGCAGGGCAAGGCCCGTCTGGATCGAATCGTGCGCTGTGAATTCCCCGCGCTGGTAGATGAGGGCGATGATGGGGCGAGCGAGGACAATGAGTCCGACAGCGGCGGGCATGGTCAGGAAAATGGCAAGCCGCATGGCGCGCCCCAGGGTGGGTCCGAAGGTAGAGCGGTCGGCGGCGGCCGCGATACGCGAAACAACGGGCAGGGTGATTGTGGCGACGGCCACCCCGAAGACCCCGAGGGGCAATTGCATGAGCCGGAATGCGAAATTCAACCACGAAACCGCCTCCTTGCCGACAAAGGACGCAAAGGTCGTGTTCACCATCACATTCACCTGCACCGCACTGGCCGCGATCACCGACGGCACCATCAAGCCCAGAATCAAAGCAACCCCCGGATCCCGCCACCGGAAGTCGGGACGGAACCGGAACCCCGCCGCCCGCAACGCCGGCAACTGAACGGCAAATTGCAAAAATCCCCCGAGCAGGGTCCCCACCGCCAACCCCGCCAGCGCCCCCGGCCCGAACCCCGGATCCAACCAATACCCCACCGCCACTCCCCCAAGAATCGAGCCGATATTGAAGAAACTCGAGGCCATCGCCGGCACCCCGAAAATCCCTTTTGCATTCAGCATGCCCATCACCAGCGCCGCCAGCGACACAAGCAGGATGAACGGATACATGATGCGCGTCAGGACGACCACCTGCGCCGCATCCGCGGCATCAAAGCCCATCGCCAGCACCCCGATCAACGGCTCCGCAAAGACAATGCCAAGCAGACTCACCACGCTCATGAAGACCGCCACGAGGGTCATCATCTTCCGCGCCAGATCCCACGCGGAGGCCCTTCCCTCCGTCTCGATCTTGCGCGAAAACACGGTCACAAACGCCGTCGAAAGCGCTCCCTCGGCAAACAGGTCGCGCAACAAATTCGGCGCACGGAACGCAATCGTGAATATGCCCATCAGCGCCGTCCCAAACAACCCCGCAAACAGCATCTCCCTTACAAGCCCCAGCACCCGCGAAATCATCACCGCAACGGCGATCACCCCGCTGGCGCGCGTGTTCAGCCGCTTGCCGTCATTCGCCGCGCCCGGGTTCGTCGTTGTCATGCCGTGCGAGTTCCTCAGGTCGCCTTGCGGAACTCGAGGATGTTGATGGGCGGGATATTGAGCGGGCAGTATTCCCGTCCGGCGAGCTCGAAGAGGTGGTCTTCGTCGGCGAGTTGGAGGCTCACCTGATAGGTGACGAAGCGGGTGCCCTCGTCCATGGCGTCGGCGATGGATTCGAGCAGCTCGGTTTTGAGGGTTCCCTTGATGAGGAAAAACGGGAGGCCGCTCACGATATAATCGCAGCGCGCGACTCGGGCGGCATCCAGTTCGCGGGCAAGGTTGCGCGCGTCGGCATGGATAACCGCAACCCGCGGGTCGTCCGCAAATTGACGCCGCAGGTGCACGACAAATCCCTCGTCGAGTTCGAGCAGGAGCAGCCTCGATCCGTGCCCCATGCGGCGAAGGATCTGGCGCGAGTGGCACCCCTCGCCGGGTCCCAGCTCGACAACCGTCCTCGGCACGGAAAAATCCAGCCGCCGGGCGGTCTGGCGCGTCAAAAATGGTGAGCTGGGCACAACGTAGCCGACCCGCAGCGGGTTGCGCACCATGCGCTTGAAAAAGACAAGACTCATCGCAAACGCCCAGTTATGAGCCCTCCAACCCGGCGGGGTCAACACCGTGCACCGCACCGGCAACCTCCCCGACAACCGCCGGCCCCCCGTAGACAAACCCCGTGTATAACTGCACAAGCCGCGCCCCCGCCCGGAATTTTGCAAGCGCATCGGAGCCATCCATCACCCCGCCCGATGCCACAACCGGCAGGGGGGTCCGTCCGGCAAGAAGGCGCACGACGTCCGTCGCGCGGGCGGCCAGCGGCGCGCCGCTGAGCCCTCCCTCCTGGTCGGCGGACGGAGGGATCGACCCATGGTCGAGGGTCGTGTTTGTCGCGATGAGCCCGTCAAGTCCGCATGTTTGCGCCATGTCGGCGATTGCCCCGGCCTCTTCGTCGGACAGATCCGGCGCGATTTTCACCAGCACAGGCTTCGAAGGAGCCGCCTGCCGGACGGCGCGCACGATGGCTTCGAGGCGGCTTGTTTCCTGCAACCCGCGCAGGCCCGGTGTGTTGGGCGAACTCACATTGATTGCGAAGTAGTCCGCATGGGGAACGAGGGCGCGGGCGCTCGAAGCGTAGTCGCCGGGAGCTTCATCAAGGGGCGTCACCTTGGATTTGCCGATGTTGATGCCGACGGGGATCCGAGGCCACCTGCCGGATGCGCGCAGGCGGGTGAGGCGCGCCGCGACGGCTTCCGCGCCCGGGTTGTTGAATCCCATCCGGTTGATGAGTGCCCGTTGCGCGGGGTGGCGGAAGACGCGGGGCTTCGGGTTGCCCGGCTGGGCGAGCGCGGTGATCGTTCCGATTTCCGCAAATCCAAAGCCGAGCGCCTCCCATGCGGGCAGGGCGACAGCCTCCTTGTCCATGCCGGCCGCAAGCCCGGCCGGGTTCGGAAACCGGATGCCAAAAACTTCGCGCGGTGCCCCGACCGGGCGGCCGAAGGCCGCCCGAAGCAGCACCGGAGGCGTGAGTGCCAGCACACGCAGGGCAAACACATGCGCCCGCTCCGCATCCAAACGGAACAAAATGGGACGCAGAAACGCCGTGTAAAAATTCACGCGCGCCCCCGCCCTCAAAAATTGCTGAAACTCATGACGCCGGCCACGGGCGCATACGTGCCGTCCTCTTCATTTTTGGCGAGGTAGGCGATGGTTTTTTCCCCTTCCGTGAGGATGGGGATTTCACCGGGTCCGACAAAGCCGGGCGGGCGCTGGGTGACCGGGTAAGCGAGGGTGATGAGGGCTTCGGGTTGGATGCCAGTGGCCGTTCGCTCGACCTTGGTGACGATGGCGATGGCATGCACGATCTGCTGGCCGGGTTCAGCGCCGGGCTCGACATCAACCCGCACCACCTCGATGGAAAGGTACTCCGGCGCCGCCTTCTGCTTCTCCTCGTATGCCGATGGCGGCAGCTCGGCATTTGCCCCGACAAGCGCAAGGCCCAGACCCGCCACCCCCATCACAATCCCCCAATTGGAAATTTTCATGACCCCAGTGGTAGCAAATGCCACGGATTTTCGCAAACCCCGCCTTTTGATTTGATTTTCTCGCGCCAACCCACGAAGATCCCACCCCATGAGCCAGCATCCAAGTCTCAAAGGTCAGGGCGCCATTGCAGCCAAACGCAGCGTCCTCAAGCGCTTCGAGCGCGTCGAACTCCTCAAAAAACGCGGCCAATTCAAAGAGGGCCAGCGCGTGATCGGCCTGCCGAAAACCAAGCCCGAGGAATAGGCCGGGCTGCCCGCGCGTGCGTTTGAACCGCTACCTGGCCGCCTGCGGTCTTGGTTCCCGGCGTTCCTGCGAGGCCCTCATCACCGCCGGCAAGGTCGCGGTGAACGGGCACTTCGTCCGCGACCTTGCCACAACCGTCTCCGAGGAGGACGAGGTGCGTGTCGCGGGCAAAGCCCTGCGCCCGCCGCGCGCGCCATCGGTCGTGGCCCTCTACAAACCACGCGGTGTCTTGAGCACGCGCAGCGACGAACGCGGACGCCCGACCATCTACGGCCTTGTTCCTCCCCACATGGGGCGCCTGTTCCATGTCGGACGCCTCGACAAGGACAGCGAGGGCCTCATGTTGCTGACCGACGACGGCATCCTCGGGCAGGCTCTTTCCCACCCGTCTCGCAAGGTCCCCAAAGAATACGAGGTGACCCTCGATGCCCCGCCCGAGCCGGCGGCCATCGAAAAATTGCTGCGCGGATTTGTGATCGAGGGGGGGCGCGCGCGGATGGAGAGTGTCCACCCGGTTGCCGGCCCGGTGGTGCGGGTGGTCCTTT
>CAZGNH010000300.1:0-2913 GCA_964527025.1 uncultured Chthoniobacterales bacterium
ATGCACTCATACAGCCCTCCCCCGATTCCGCGCCCGCCTTGTCCCAGCCAGCCTCGCGCGGCGTCTCGCGACGAAGTTTGTGAGAGATGCGGGTTAATCGGCTTCCGAGGCCGGAAATGACTGTATGCCGGAGGAAGTTCCTGAATTCAGGAGTTCACGCACAGGGGTGGCTCTGCCGGTTCAGTTGAGCTGCAACCCTGGCACAGCAGCCGGATGGGGGTTCGTGCTTGTGCCTTTGGAAAGGGCGGGATAAGTTTCTAAATATGAAAACGGCGCTGCTGGTTTTGGTCTTTGCCTGGGGCGCGGTTCTCCATGAAAACGCCCGGGCCGGCGAGAAGGTGACGCCGCCTGTGGTGATCCCGGGGGCAGGCGGCAATGCGACAACGACCCGGTTTGGCGACGGTTTCATCACGCGCACTTCCGACGGGCGCTCCTTCACGACCACCCGCTTCGGCGACGGGTGGATCACACGGGGGTCGGACGGCAGCCGCTTCACAACAAGCCGCTTCGGCGACGGGGCCATCACCCGCGGCTCCACGGGAGACACGGTTGTCACAAGCCGCTTCGGCGACGGCACCATCAGCCGCTCGATGCGAAACGGCGGCACGACCACCACATCGAAATTCGGCGATGGGACGATCAGCCGCGGCAGTTCGGGCACCTCGACCACCACCACCCGCTTCGGACAGGGGTTCATTTCCCGCGATTCGGGCGCAACCACCACACGGCGGGAAAACGGGAGGCAGGCGGGCCTGCTGGTGATCCCGGGCCAGCGCGCGGGCGAAAAGTCGGGCCGCTAGTGCCGGCCTCCAAGAAGATTGCAAACTATTCAGAAACTCCCGGAATTGATGCCTGCCGATGGAAGCCCCGGCCCTCTCTGCGAACTGCGTTGCATGGTGATTGGTGATGTTTGACCCCGCCTTCTGATATGCGCTCTGCAAGGCGGACCACACTGGTCATTTTCACAAGCCTGCCCCGGGTCGGAGGCCACTCGGCTCTCACCGGGGGCCTGTGCCACCTTGTCCGGGAACATTTTGATGCCGTCGAGATCTGGTGCAAACCAATGCCGGGGCACGGGCACTCGACCGCCATGGCCGCGCACCTCGAGTCCCTCGGCTTCCAAATCAAAATGCTTGCCGACCCGTCGGGCCGCCCGCTCCCCTCCGCCATGCTCTCCGCAGTCGCCCGAACTCGCAGGCACCGCAAAGAAACAATCTTTGTTGCTTTGGCCATGCGCCACCTTTCGGTCATCCTCGCCGCCGCCCTTGGCCCCTCCCGTTCGCTCTATTACCACATCACCCACGACCTCAACCCTGCAACCATCCGGCGGCTGAAATTCTGCTCGCTCGCCTTCGACCGCCTCGCATTCATCTGCCCGGCCACCTTCCAAGCCTTCCCCGGTGCCGCCGCCAACCCGCGATTTTCGTGGGTGCCGCAATCATCCCAACTGCACGTGGCAAACCTCCCCGGGATCCTCGAAGCGCGCCGCCGCCGTCGCGCCGCCAATACCCCCCCGAGTTTCGGACTCCTTGGACGCCTCACCGCGGAGAAGGGCGCCCTGGAAGTTGCGCGGTTTGCCGATGCCGCTCCGCACCCGTGCTCGATCCATGTCGCTGGCACGGGCCCGTGCGAAGGGGAATTCGCCCGCCGCGCCGCTTCCCCGGTCTCCGCCCATGCCGCCCGCGTGTTTTTCCATGGCGCCTATGACCCCGCAAACCGTGCGAATTTCCTCCACGACTTCTTCTCGGAAATCGATCTGCTTCTTGTGCCATCCCAAGACGCATGGGAAACCCTCTCGATGGTCGCCCTCGAAGGCCTGCAACACGGGACCCCCGCCCTGCTCTGCAACGCCGGAGGCCTCGGGTCTTTCGGCATGCCGGACCTCGGCCCCGCCCCGCCGGAGGTCATTCGCCTGACCCCCGTGCCCTCCTTCGCCCGAACCCTCGGGGAAATCGCCGCCTCCCCCCCGCCGGATCCCGAAGCAACCGCCGCTGCCTGCCTCGCCTACTACGAAAAGTATTTTTGCGATGACCGTATTCGCGGGCGCTGGCTTGGGTTGCTGGGTGCGGGCTGAGCCCGCATCAATCACCAACTTCGTCGCGAGACGCCGCAGCGGCCGTTTCAAGGGACCGGATGAGTCCCGCGGTGATTTTATCCGGGGCGAAGGTTTGTTCCGCATGGCGGCGGGAAATGCGGGGGTCTGAGGGTGCCCGGATGGCTTCGAGGGCGTCGGCAAGGGCCGCCGGGGAGTCTTCCTTGAGCCGGATGTCCCGTTCGCAGAGGTAGTCGGCATTTCCATTGCTGCTTCCGACGACAACCGGCAACCCGCAGGCCTGCGCCTCGGCGACGGACGACCCGAAATTTTCCTCCTCGCTGGGCTGTACAAGCACATCGTGCCGCGCAAAGAGCGCCGGGACCTCGGCCCTCGGGACCGAGGCAAGGTGGGTCAGCAGGCCGCGCATGGGAAACTCCTCGATCATACGCCGGTACCCGCGAATCAGTCCCGATGCGCTCCCGACAACCGTCAGACGCAAATCGACCCCGCGCCGCACGGCCTCGCACGCACCGTCCAAAAACACATCCAGACGCTTGCGTGGGATGATGCGCCCCAGCCAGAGGACACGCAGAGGCCCGCCGGGGGCGTGCACGGGCGCAACCGCCGGGGGTCGAAAAAGGCCGGGGTCCACCGGGTAGGGCAGGATGTCGATGCGTTCGCGGGGAAACCGGTAGTCGGCGGCCAAAGTTCCCGCCGACTGGCGGCTTCCAATAATCACCCGGGCACTGAACCGCAGCGGCGGCAACCCAAGGGGGCTCAGCCTCAAATGCGAAAGCACCCACCACCCCCACGCCTCCCACGGGGAGGTGAAACGCCGGATTTCCCCCCACCGCCGCAGCACGGACCGTGCATCGGTC
>CAZGNH010000301.1:0-5994 GCA_964527025.1 uncultured Chthoniobacterales bacterium
ATCGTCCGCGCCACCCCCGCCTCCGACTGCATCTCCACTATCCCGGGCACCGTTCCCCACAAATTCAACCGCCCCTGCGCCATCCACTCGTCCGACCACTCCCCCATCGGCGTCGACGGCGTGATCGGATAGATCGCCACCAGTTCACTCATCCGGTATGCCACCGATGCCACCGACTCCGCCCCGTCCATGCTCACCGGAACAACCCCTGCAGAGAAAATATCCTCACTCATGACATGTATAAGAAAAACTAATACCTAGGGGCAATGTAAAGCAATTTTTTTTCATTCAGGTGTGAAGGGGGTTGAAAATAATTTGGGCATGGGTCATGGTGCAATGGTTTGCGGGTTGGTAGCTCAATGGTAGAGCAGTGCCCTTTTAAGGCATTGGTTGTGGGTTCGAGTCCCACCCAACCCACTCTCTGATGCGGTTGCGGGCGGCCCAGAGGCCGGCGGAAGGGGTGCTGATAAAGAAGACCTGTTCGCCGTCGGGCAGGGTGTTCCATCCTTCCTGCATGCGGGCGGGGTTGTAGCGTTCGAGGGCTTCGCGGAGATCCATCCATGCGTAGCCGACGCTCTCGATATCGTCGCGGGAGAGTTTGCCGGGGGCGTAGCGGATGGTGAAGCGGCCTTCGGAGGATCCGTGGATGAGGTGGGCGGTGCCATGGGCGAAATTTTGGAGAAGGGGATCGGAGCGGTAATGCCGCATGGTGTGGTCGGTGCCGCGGTAGCCGAAGCGGCGGATGATTTCCTCGACTTCGGGTTGTTCGCCGAAGCGTTCGATGCCGGGGGCGATCACGAGGAGTTCGCCGCCGTCGGCCATGGCCATGCGGGTGCGGTAAACGGCTTTGTTGGCGACCCAGGTGGCGCGGAATTCGTCGGCCTGCATGACGGCAACGATTTTTTTGACCGGCTGGTCGAAGGTGGTGATGTTCTGTTGCCGGCTGCGGCGTGCGGCCATGAGGTAGGTCTCAATGTCGTCGCCGACATAGATGCCGCTGGTGACGAGATGGTTTGCGGGGTCGCGTTGCATGACGATCTGGAGGTAGACGTCGGGCAGGCGGGAGAGGAACCGGTCTTCGGCCCAGTTGTAGCAGGCGCGCAGTGGGGTGATGAGATTGCCGAGGTTGTTTTCGATGCCGTGGCAGGCGGCGGCGATGTGGGAGGCGCAGATGGTTTCCTTGCCGCCGAGGCCGATGAAGTAATTTTTGTTGTGGTTGGCGAAGCCGAGCACCTCGTGGGGCACGACGTGGCCGATGTGGACGATCAAATCCCACGGCTCGGTCATGAGCATCGCGTTGAGATCGACGGGAATTTCCCAGTCGGCCTTTCCATTTGTGCTGTCGGCCACGACGGCTGCGGGAATGATCCCGGCGCGGGTGACGCCCCCGCGCCAGTCGTGCGCGTGGATGCGTTCTTCGGGGATCGATCCAAACATCCATCTGTTTTCTTCCGGGGTGTGGGGGACATGCTGGCCGAGGGTCGGAATCACGTGCGTGTCGCACCCTTCGGGCAGGGCCTTGTAAATCCATTCGGTGATTTTTCCCGCTCCGCTGTGCGCGCGGGTCAGATCGGGCGGCAAAAGCAACACGCGGCGCAGGTCCCTTCCGAAACGCTCACGGGCTTCGTCAAGGAGGCGTTCGGCAAGTCCGCGGATGGTTTCTTCGGAAAGGGCCGGCTCTTCGTGGTGATACCATGGCATAACGGCGGGAACCATGGCGCTGAATGCCTCCGCAGTCACGCGATTTCCGGCCTGGCTCCGGTCAACTCTCCGGTCAATGCTCTTGCACAATGGCGGCGGAGGCGGACCGGATTCTCCTCCCGGTGATCACGCGGCAAAGACCGCGGTGACAACCGGGCATTGCTGTGGTGGCTGCACGGGCTCCTTGCGCGACCGGGCGCTCGGGTGTAAACTCGCCTTACAATGCGCGTGACACACCTGCTCGTGACCCTGCTTGTGCTGGCAGGCCACGCCCTTTGCCAAGAACAGGAGAAGGGGTTTTTGGAACGCCTCACCAAGGTGCCCGACATGGAACTTGCCAACCCGATGCAGGACCGGGCTTTCGAGGGCGGAGGCGGACTCGACGTGAAAGACGCGCGCGGACTTGACGGGAAGTTCTCCACCCCCGAAGAGTTCCGGGCCGGCAATTACCGCCAGACGCGCAGCTTCCTTGGAATCAAGAACCCGTGGTTCGGCTCCCGGGTCTTCGAAACCCGCACCGTCCGCGTGGATTCTTCCCCAACCTTCGACATCGCGAAGGAGTTCGCCACACAACCGGAGGCCTCCCGCCCGTATATCGATTCCAAACGGGAAATTCCCGCAACGACTCCCGTGCCAACCCGCGCCTACCCCGTGCGCGGCGGAGCCCAGGGCACCCTCGACCCCGTCGGCGAAAAAGCACGCAAAGACCTGACCATTGACGAGGTGCGCGAGCTCCTCAACAAAAGCCGCTAGGTTTTTTCTTGTTTTGGTGGTCTTGATATTCAAGGCTCTTAACAGTTTGAACGCGGGAGCATCCAAATCGGTGAAGCAGGCGGCGTTGACCGAGCGTCTGGCGGACATCATCATGGTGCTGCAGCGCTGCTTCATTCAGCGCCTCTCGAAGCGCCTTTCACCGGGGCAGATTTCCTTCCCGCAGTATTTTCTTCTGGCCCACATCGCGGGCACAGAGGGTTTGTCCATGACCGAGATTGCCGGGCGGATGAGCCATTCGACGGCCGCGGCGACGGGGCTGGTGGACAGGCTCGAGAATCTCGGTTTCGTGCAGCGCGTCGCATGGGCGCGGGACAGGCGCAAGGTGCTGGTGAGAATCACCCGCAAGGGCGGCGTGCTGGTGGAAAAAATCCGGCGGGACATCATCGATAATCTGGAAAAAATCATGAACCAGCTCAGCCCCGACGAACAGGCGACGTGGTTGAGGATTTACGAAAAGATGCAGGCCTATTGCTCCAAGACACCATGAATCCATTCCGTTTTCTTTTGATCGGCGGTTTGCTGGCCGGCCCGCTTGCCGCCCAGCAGACGCCGGCCCCGACCCCCTCCCTGCCCGCTCCACAGAAATACAATATCGGGGATTTGGTGCCTGTGGATGAAATCAAAGCGCCCACCGCGGCAACTCCCGCAGCAACTCCCGCGGCAACACCGTTGCCCGATGGAGAGATGCCGCTGCCCGTTCCACCGATGCCGGCTCCGGTGCTCGAGGATGCCGCGACACTTTCGGAGCAACTCAACATGCCGATTCCCGAGCCGACTGTCGCGCCCGAGCCGCTGCGCCCGGCAACCGAAGCCGACAGTCTCAAGGAGAGCGAGCGCCTTGCCATGGAACAAAAGATGGTCATGGCCGACTTCGAGAAGTCGCTGGCGACCCTCATTGCCAAACAACGCAACCCGGAAGTGCCCGACATGCGGCTCGATGGCGCCGTCCAAATCGCCCTGCGCCAAAATCCCGATATCCTCAACGCCATCCAGACGATCCGCCTCACCCGCGGCCAGCTCATCGAAGTCGTCGCCCAGGCCGTCCCCCAGATTTCCATCGCCAGCGGTTACAACCAGACCGCCTCGGATCTCAACCCCAACAACACAAGCCGGGGACCCAACCTCCTCTCGATCCCCAATCCGGCCGGCGGCCCCCCGACGGTCCTCGAACTCCAGTCCTCCCAGCCGGACGTCCAAAACCAGTCGTGGAATGTCCAATTCCAGGCAACCCAGCTCATTTTTGACGGGGGGGCGACCATCTCGGGGATCCGGGCGGGGACGGCGGTGTATGACAGTGCGTTTTTCGCGCTGCGATCCACGGTTGACCGTGTGGTTTCGGATGTGATCGGGCAGTTTTACAGCGTCGTGTTGAACCGGGCGTTGATCGTTGCCCAGCAGCAGAACGTCGCCCTGCTCGAACAGCAGGTGCAGGACCAACAAAACCGTTTCGATGCGGGAACCGTGCCGCGGTTCAATGTCCTGCAAGCCGAAGTGGCTCTTGCCAATGCGAAGCCCCCGCTCATCCAGGCGCAAAACGCCTACCGCGTTTCGCTCTACCAACTCGTCAAGTTGCTGGGGATGGATTACCCGCGCGGCAGCCCGAGCGAGGTGCCCTTCAACATCCTCGGGACCCTCGGTTACTCGCCGCGCAAAATCGATGTGGACGAATCGATCCGCATCGCCATCGCGCGCAACCCGGCCCTCAAAGCCCAGCGGCAGGACATCCTCGCCCAGGCCGCCAATGTCGACGTCCGCTTCGCCGGCTACCTCCCAACCATCAATGCCAATGTCGGATACGGCATTCAAAACGACACCGGAAGCAGCGACCTGACCGACAACCTCGCCGGCTGGTTCTTCGGTGCCACGGGCTCGTGGAATATCTGGGACGGCGGGGTGACCTACGGGCGTGTCGCACAGGCCAAGGCCCGGCTCATGCAGTCGAAAAACAACTACGACAACGCGGTGCGGGGCGTTGTGCTCGACGTGCAGGAGGCCATTTCCAATTTGCAGCAGGCTCAGGAGACGATTGACAGCCAGACGGCGAGTGTTGTGCAGGCGACCGAGGCTCTGCGCCTCTCGCGCGAGCGCCTCGATGCCGGTGCCGGCACGCAACTCGATGTGCTCAACGCCCAGGTCCAGCTCCTCCAGGCCCAAACAAATGTCCTTCAGGCCCGCTACGATTACATCGCCGCCATGGCCGCCTACGACCGCGCCCTGTCCCTCGACACCCAATACGTCGAAACCTTCGAAGATCCCCTCGTCCGCCCCCTCAACCCACAACGCCTCACACCCGCCGAAACGCGCAAATTCGATCGCGTGACAAAACCGGACAAAAAACAACCGAAACTTCCCAAAAAATTCCGCGCCGACGACCCCATCAAACCCATCCTCGAAGAATCCACCCCCGCGCCAAAGCCCGCGAAAAAGGCCGGCGCGAAATGATCCACCGTTGATTCCCCAAAGGCATTGCGGCCACGACGACCGCCGCGGTGGCCCGGAGGCCCGCCTGTTGCCTTGCCACATGGTGCGCAGGAAACGTGTTGCCCATCCGCAGCAGACCGGAGCCGGTCGCAATCCAAGCCGTCAGACCAGGCGGCGGGCGATGTCGGCCCCGGCGCACTGGCCGGAAAACCACGCGGATTCCAGATTGTTCTGGAAGAAGGCGTCACCGGCGAAGGAGAGGGCGCGCTCCCCGTGCAGCCGGAGGAAACCTCCGGGCAGCGGGGTTCGGACCATCGCATAGCGCCAACGGCGGGCATACAGCAGGGAGGTTCCGGCCAGCCCGCCCCGTGTGATTTCCGCCGCGGCGTCCCGCAGGAGGAGCGCGGCTTCGGCAGGATCGGCTTCGAGGTGCCGGGTGCTGAAATCCGGGGTCCCGTGGACGACGAAGGGACCCGGTGTGCCTCCGCCGTTGGATTTGGTTCCGTTGGCGGCGATCCACGAAACCGCCTTGTGTTCGACGCCAAGGGCGAGCCAGCCCGGATTGAAATCTCCGGCGTCGAGCACGGCTGTCAGGCAGGGTGCGTAACGCACCGCTGAGAGGATGCGGGCGGGTTCCTGTTCGCAGACACCTTCGAGGATCCGGAGGGTCTGGGGGGCGGGTGCCGTGCTCAGAATGGCGCGCGCGGAGATCTTGGCGCCGGCTTCGGTGCGAACGAGGAAACCCATCCCGCGGGAAGTGACTTCCGTGACTTTCTGCTGAAGCTGTATTTCAAGGTCGCGCGCCTCGTATTTCGGCAACGCCGTCATCCCCGCCTGACAACAATACCTCGGATATCCATCGGGACGGTACGTCACGCCTCCACCGCGCCAAAGCGGAAACCCGCACGACCACTCCCGACACACCCCCGCGTCTTTCCAAATGGCAATGCGATGCTGGAAGAAATCGGTGCGCGCCGTGAAATACTGCGCCCCGTGATCCACCGGACGCCCCCCGACGCGTCGCGTCGCCGCCCTGCCCCCAACCCCCCGGCTCTTCTCCAAAATCACAACCGACCGGCGGGCCGCCGCAATTTCCCG
>CAZGNH010000302.1:0-4604 GCA_964527025.1 uncultured Chthoniobacterales bacterium
GGTTATCCCCAAGAATATTTCAATTCTCAAGGACGAGGGGCCCGAGTGTCCGGATGCCGAAGCCTACCGGATCCTGCGCACAAACATCGAATTCAACCGGAAGTCCCCCGACGCAAATGCGTTCACCATCGTAAGCGGAGGCGCGGGAGAGGGGAAAACCACCACGCTTGTCAACCTCGCCTACACGTTTGCGCAGGGAGGGTACAACACGCTCATCGTCGATGCCGACCTGCGCCGCCCCACCCAGCACCGCCTCTTCAATATCAGCAACGAAATGGGGCTCTCCGACCTGCTTCTTGGCGAACTCGACCTCGAGGAGGTCGTGCGCCACACGCCCGTGGACAACCTCTTCATCCTGCCCAGCGGTCCGCTTCCGATGGACGCCGTCGGCATCCTGAACTCCCAGCGCATGGTGGATTTCATGGACGACGCGAAGAGCCGCTTTGACGCGATCTTTTTTGATTCGCCGCCGATTCTTGGGGTGAGTGATGCGTCGGTTCTGGCCAGTGCGGTTGATTTGACGCTGATCGTTGTGCAGCACCGCCGCTTTCCGCGCGCGATGCTCCAGCGTGTGAAAAATGCCGTCACGAATGTGGGGGGAACCATTCTTGGAGTGGTGCTCAACAACGTGGACCCCCGCCACGACCAGTATTACGAATATTACACGAGCTACTACAATTACTACAACAAGCCGGGGAAGGGCGACCGCCGCACGGTCAAGAAGCCGGTTGAGACCGGGGATTCGGTTGCTGCGGGCGAGAAGGGGTCGGCGGAGCCCGGGGAGTATTGAAAATGAGTGTGCGGAGACTGGTTTTGATTTTGTGTTTTGCGGCGTTGTCGTGTCAGGCGCAGGATGCGGTTTTGAGACAGGGCGACACAGTGGAGGTGCGGTTGGGAGGGGTGCCTGCGGAGGAAATTGCCCATGTGTCCGGCAGCTACACGGTGGATGGGCAGGGGTGCATCAATCTTGCGCACATCGGAAAGGTTCTCGCTTCGGGACTCACCCAGCATGAGCTCCAAAATGCCATCGAAAATGCCTACAGGTCGGAGCAAATTTACACGAACCCGACCATCACGGTGAGTGTGCCGGTTGCGGCGCGGTTCGTGGACGTGGGCGGGGCCGTAAGGGCTCCGCAGCGTGTCGCGTTCACCCCCGACCTGACGGTTCTCGGCGCGATCACCGCCTCCGGCGGGTTCACGGAATTTGCCAACCAGAGCAAGGTGCGCCTGTTGCGGGACGGGCAAGTAACGATGGTGGACATGCGCGAGGTCCGCAAGGATCCCTTGATGGATCCGCGCCTCAAGCCGGGGGACAAAATCGAGGTCCCCCAGAGTTTCTGGTAAGCAGGAGTTCCAAAGGCATAAAAAGGGCAGTCCCCTCACTGCGTGGCAGTGAGGGGACCGCCTTTTTTGTCTTCTGAATGCAGCATGGGTCTCTTCCACATGAGCCGCGAACCCTGAACCCCTCCCGGGCAGTTGCGATTTTCCGGCACTGTCGGGGAATCAGGAAATGAGGGCGAGGGCGATTTCGTCGGCCAGCGGGCGTCCCCGCCGTGTGAGGACGATGCGCCCTTCGCGCTGTTCGACGAGACCTTCGTCTTCGAGGCGAGGCAAGAATGCCGTGTCTCCAACAATTTGATTGTCGATGCCGGAGGCGGTTCTCAATCCGAGCGCAATGCGTTCGATCCTGCGTTCCTCCGGCCCGATGATCTGCCGGTCGGCGACGGCCTCTCCGTGCGCGGAGATTGCGGCCAGATACGCGTCCGTGTCGCAGACATTTGCGCGGCGTGTTCCGCACACCGTTGAGACGGCGGATGGACCGAGCCCGAGGTAATCGGCTCCGTTCCAGATGGCGAGGTTGTGGGCGCAGGCGCGGCCGGGTTTGCAGAAGTTGGATGTCTCGCAGGCTTCGAAGCCCGACTCTTCGAGCATGTCGTGGGTGAGAGCGAACAGGTCGGCATCGAGGCCGGGGTCGGGCAGCATCGTGCCTCCGGCAACCCTGCGGAAAAATTCGGTATCTTCCTCGTAGGTGAGGGAATAGGCCGAGATGTGGTCGGGTTCGAGAGCGAGAGTGGTTTCCAGGGTGTGGCGCCAGTCGCCGGTGGTCTGGCCGGGAATGCCGAAGATGAGGTCGATATTGATGTTGCGGAAGCCGGCGTCGCGCAGGATGTGGAAGCTGCGCATGGCCGTGGAGGGAGTGTGGGTGCGCCCCAGCACTTTGAGCAGCCGCGGGTCCCAACTCTGGACCCCCATGCTGGCGCGGGTTGCCCCCTCCTCGATCAAGGCGGCGGCCTTGTCTGCGGAAACCGTCGCCGGATTCATTTCGACCGTGCATTCCGCCACACCCGACCAGTCGAAGATTTCCCGCAGGCCGCGCAGGAGGCGCACAAGGAGTTCGGTGCGCAGGACGGTTGGCGTCCCCCCGCCGATGAAGACGGTTTCCGGCGCGGTGCGCCCGCGCCACCCGGACGCCTCGTTGAGAACCGCCCCGACGTACTCGTTGAACTTCCCTCCCGATGCCCGGCTCTTGTAAAAACTGCAATACGGGCAAATCCTCGCACAAAACGGGACGTGCAGGTAAAGGTGGCGTATCATGATTGAGAACTATGGCATGGGTCGGAGGCCGGTCGCCAGCAGGAAGCGGGTGACGGCCTTTGCCGTGTTCGCGTGCCTGTGCGGGGCGGCTTCGGCGCCCGGTGAGGTTGCCGGCGGTCAGGCTGTCGGGGTCTCGAGGGTTTATTACGTTCTGGATCCGCGGGTGATGGGTGAGGGGAGCACTCCGGATGCGCGGATTGTACGGGGGATGGTGGACGCCCTTGTGCGGGAGGTTGCGGGGGAGGATTCGGTTGCGGCGGCGTGGCATGCGCTGCTCAAGCCGGCCGATGTTGTGGGCATCCGGGTTTCGACCTCGGCGGGTCCTCTTGGCGGCACGAAGGCGGCGGTTGCCGGGGCGGTGGCCGCCGGCCTGCGCGAAGCCGGTTTCCCGCGCGAACGGATCATTGTTTGGGACCGCAACCTTGCCGACCTCCTCGGCAACGGGTTCCACAAAGACGCCCCCGACTACACCCTGCGCTGGATCGATCCGGCCGACGGCTACGATTCCGCGGCTGCTGTCTCCGCCCCGGTGCTCGGCAAGCTCATCTGGGGGGACAGCCGCTTCGGCATCCGCGACGAGGGGCGCCTGCCCGACCTTCTGGCCGGAGGCGAACAGCTCAGCAGCCGGAGTTTCCAAGCCAAGGTCCTCTCGCGCGAAGTCACAGCCGTCATCAACATTCCGTCCGCAACCGACAGCTTCCTGACCGGCGTGAACGGCGCCCTCGCCACCATGACCATCGGCAACCTCGACAACTGGCGGCGTTTCACCAAGGCCCCCGGACACGGAGACCCCTACCTTGCCGAGATTTATGCCGACGCGGCGGTCGGCGGAAAAGTCGTCCTCACCATCCTGGATGCCCTCATCGTGCAATACGCCGGCGGTCCCCGCGCCAACCCGAACTTCACCGTCGACAACGCAACCCTGCTTGCATCCAAAGATCCAGTCGCCATCGATGCGACGCTCCTCGACATGGTGGACAGGGTCCGCACCGCCAGCAAGCTTCCCCCGGTCAAGCCCATGGCGGGCCACATCGAAAGCGCGGCCGCCTTCGGACTCGGCAACAACCTTCCTTCACGCATTGAAATGATCCGCGCCGGAATGGGGGTCCCGCGGTGATGGCCGGCGCCCCGCCCGTGCCGGACGGCTTCCCATGGCACCTTCTGCGCCGCGTATCCCGTTCGTTTTACCTTACACTCCGGATGCTGCCCGCCGGGGTGCGCGAGCCCGTCTCTCTGGCCTACCTGCTTGCGCGTCTCTCGGATACCGAGGCGGACGGACCCGCCACGGGCGCCGAGCACGAACTCCTCCGCCGCCGCGGGGAGGTTCTCGGGCTTCTTCCGCATGCCCCCCTGCGTGCGGAAATCGAGGGCGTCTGGAATACCATCCGTGAAGGCCAGCGCTTCGACAGCGAACGCTTTACCCCGCCCCTGCGGTCACCGCTCGATGCGGCAGAGCTCGACCGCTACACATACCTTGTCGCGGGCTGCGTCGGCGAATTTTGGACACGTGTTTGCCTCGGGGTTCTTCCCGGTTTTTCCTCGAAGCCCGCAGGGGAGATGATGCCGCTTGCCGTCCGTTTCGGCAAAGGGCTCCAGATGGTGAATATTTTGCGCGACAGGCACGCCGATGCGGCGCGCGGGCGTGTGTATGTTGCCCCGGCGGGATTCGATGTGGCAGTTGACCTTGCGCGCGGGCACCTTGCTGCCGCGCGCGTCTATTGCGATGCCATACGGCCGGTGCGCCTCCATGCCGCCTGCCTGCTGCCGTGTTTGCTTGCGGAAGAAACCCTCGATTTGGTGGTGCGGGACCCATCCCGCCCGCAGGCCAAAATTTCGCGCACGCGCGTCCGGTTCCTGCTTGTGCGGGCTGTCTCGGGCGCCATCCTCTCCAGCCTCCGATGCCGGTGAGCCCGCGACCTCCACCCCTGCCACCCGCCCGCGGAAAAAACCACCTTCTCCTCTTTCTGGCCGCCCTTGCAGCCTTCGTCGCATGGCTTGTTTTCCTGCCG